>CAZAHF010000006.1:0-39354 GCA_964484995.1 uncultured Candidatus Bathyarchaeia archaeon
TGGAGGATATTTTTAAATAGGTGTTTTGATTTGTTGATTTAGCTTATGGAGGTGGACTGTTGACCTCTGAAACCTATAGTTACTTGTTACCTCTTGAAACTTTAATGGTTTCAGGTATTCAAATTGGGACTAGAATTAAAACTAAGGATATGGAGCCGTATATTTATAGGGTTAGGCCTGATGGCCTCTTTATAATCGATACTAGAAAAACTGATGAAAGGATTAGGGTTGCAGCAAAGTTTCTAGCGAATTTTCCACCCGAATCTATTGCTGTTGTTTCGTTTAGGCTTTATGGTCATCAACCAGTTAGAAAGTTTTGTGAGGTTACAGGAGCTATCCCAATAGTTGGAAGATTTCCACCTGGAGCTTTTACAAATCCCCTGTGTCCAAGCTATATGGAGCCTCAGGTGGTGATGGTTACAGACCCTTCGGCTGATGAGCAGGCCTTGGTTGAGGCTGCTAAGATAGGTTTACCTGTGGTTGCTTTATGTGACACAGATAACACTTTTAAAGATGTTGACCTGATAATTCCAGCAAATAATAAAGGTAGAAAGGCTCTAGCAATGGTTTACTGGCTTCTTGCAAGACAACTGTTGAGGGAGAGAGGTGCAATCCCTCCGGATGGAGATTTATCGATTCCTGTTGAAGATTTTGAAACTAAGCTTGTACCACAAGAATAAGAAGATTAAACTTTTCTAGTTTTATGTTTCATCTTTATGGTTTAAATAGACTTTCTAATGTTATCTATTTTGGTGTAGGGTTTGAAGGTTAGGTATCCTAAGAATGCAGGTTCATGGTATGCTGGAACAGCTGAATCTTTACGTAGACAAATAGAGGAGGAATGTTTTCTTCATAGGCTTGGTCCTGGTGAGGTTCCTAAGCTTAATGAGAAGGGTCCAAGAAAAATTGTTGGGCTTCTTTGTCCTCATGCAGGATACATGTATTCTGGGCCTGTTGCTGCTTACTCTTATAGTGCTCTTGCGAGGGATGGTAAACCTGAAACAGTTGTTGTTTTAGGGCCGAATCATACAGGGTTTGGTAGTGCTGTTTCTGTTATGGTTGAGGGTGTTTGGAGAACTCCCTTTGCAGATGTACCTATAAATTCTAAGGTTGCTAAGGCTATTCAGGCAGCATCAAAATATTTGGATGTTGATGATTCAGCTCATCTTTATGAGCATTCTATTGAGCTTCAGCTTCCTTTTCTTCAGTATGTTTTAGGTTCAGGTTTTGATTTTGTTCCTATTTGTATGATGCTTCAAGATTTTGAGGTTGCTGTTGATATTGGTAGGGCTATAGCTAAAGGTTTAGAGAATATTAATGCTGTTGTTATTGCTTCAAGTGACTTAACCCACTATGAACCTCAAAGTTCTGCTGAGAAGAAGGATACGATGGTTGTTGAAGCTATTAGAAGGCTTGATGAAAAAGAGCTTTTTGAGGTTGTAGAAAGGTATAGCATAAGCATGTGTGGAGTTGGCCCAACAGTATCCATGATTGTTGCATCAAAAATTTTAGGAGCTAAGAATGGTGTTTTATTAAAGTATGCAACTTCTGGTGATGTAACTGGTGATAAAAGCTCTGTTGTAGGTTATTGTGCGATGAGTTTAACTAAAACCTAAAAATTTTTTGTTTTAAGGGGTGTATGACACTGCATTGCAGTGCATTATATGTTTATTTTTGGTTAGGGTTAGCTTATTACTCTTTAAAACCTGTTTTTTCTTAGAGCATATTCTTCGGGTTTAAATCCTCTAATTTTAAGCCATTCGGCGGTTTTACCAGTAATCACCAAAGGGGTTTTTCTTAATTCTTCCACAGACTTTTTTCCAGTTAAAAACATAGCAACCTTTAGTTCTTCAGTTAGACATTTAAGCTTCCAAACTGTTTTTTCAACTCCTTTAACAGCAGTTTTTAGGAGTGGTAAAGCAATTCCAGCTGCATGAGCACCTAAAGCTAAAGCTTTAGCTATATCAATTCCGCTTCTTACTCCACCTGTTGCTATGGTTGTTAGGTTTGTTGTTTTTACTGTTTCTATTAGGCTGATAACTGTTGGTATACCCCAATCCCAAAAAGTTAGGCTTAACTGTTGATTAAACCTTTTTTTCAACTCTTTAGCTCTATAATATTCTACTGCAGCCCAGCTTGTCCCACCAACACCACCAACATCTATGCCTTTAACCCCTGCTTCTTCAAGTTTTTTTGCTGTTTCAGATGAAATACCTGAACCGGTTTCTTTAGCTATAACTGGTATAGTCAAGGTTTGGGTGATTTCTCTAATTTTTTTTAAGGCTTCTTTAAAGTCAACCTGTCCTTCAACCTGGACAGCCTCCTGTAAAGTGTTTAAATGGATTGCTAAAGCGTTAGCTTCAACCATTTCAACAGCTTTTAAGGCTTCATTAACCCCATACCCTTTTACAAGTTGTACACAGCCTATGTTTGCTATGATAAAGGCTGTTGGGGCTTTTTCTCTTACAATCCTAAATGAATATTCCTGTTTGGGGTCTTCAATTGCAACTCTTTGGCTTCCAACCCCCATCCCTAAACCAAGTTTTTCAGCAGCTTCAGCTAAGGTAGCATTTATTTTTGCTGCTTTTCTTGTACCGCCAGTCATCCCAGCAATAATTATTGGAGAGGAGAGTTTATGCCCAAAAATGTTTGTTGTTGTGTCTATTTCTGTGAGACTTATTTCTGGTAAGGCTTCATGAACTAGATGGATATCCTCAAATCCTGCAGAAACATGAGATTGAACATCTGTAGTTAAGCATATACGGATATGGTCTGCTTTTCTTTTTCTGGTTTCTTCAACCAAACCCAAAAACACCAACCTAAAAATTACACATTTAATTTTAATGAAGAATTACAATTTATATTAGTAACCCTTTAAACTACTCATCTTATTAAGCAGGAATGTAAACATCTAGGATAGAAGTTGAGAAAATGAGCGAAAACTTTGAGAAGCTGGATGAAACAATTCGGAAGTATAGTCTTTTAAACGCATATTTACATAAGGGTAAGGCTCAACCTCAAGTTGTTCTTGGAAAAATTATTGGTGAAATGCCTTGGCTTAGAGGAAAAGCAAAAGAAATCTTGGAGAAAGTTAAAGGTGTGGTTGAAGAGGTAAATAAGCTTTCTGTTGAAGAGCAAAAAAGAATTTTAGAGGAAAATTGGCCTGAACTTTTACAGGTAAAAGCTAAACCTGAAAAAAAGGTTTTACCTCCACTTCCAAACGTAGAAAAATATCCTAAGATTATAACTCGGTTTTCACCTAACCCTGACTGTGTTCTACATATAGGTTCAGCTAGAGCAATTGTTCTTTCATGGAAGTATGCAAGAATGTATAATGGTGAGTTTTATCTTAGGTTTGAGGATACAGACCCAAGATATAAAAGGCCAGTCTTGGAGTTTTATGACTTAATACGTGAGGATCTTCTTTGGCTTGGATGTAAATGGGATAAGGAAATTATTCAGAGTGATAGGCTGGAAATCTACTATGAGTATGCTGAAAAACTTCTTGAGATGGGTGGAGGATATGTTTGTACCTGTCCACCCCAAGTATTTAAAGAAAAGATTTTTGCATGTGAGCCATGTCCATGTAGGGATTTACCTGTAGAAACACAGCTTGAAAGATGGGAAAAAATGTTGGATGGAGGTTTTGGTGAGGGTGAGGCTGTTGTTAGGGTTAAAACAGATTTAAACCATCCAAACCCCGCTATTCGAGATTGGCCTGCACTTAGAATCATAGACACAAAAAAGTTTCCTCATCCACGGGTTGGTGATAAGTATAGGGTTTGGCCTCTCTATAATTTTTCATGCGGGTTAGATGACCATCTACTTGGTATAACCCATATTATACGTGGAAAAGAACATTTAACAAACGAGCAACGTCAACGTTTTCTCTACCATTATTTTGGTTGGGATTATCCAGAGTCTATTCATTATGGTAGACTTAAAATAACCGATGCTGTCTTAAGCAAATCAAAAATTAAGCTTGGTGTTGAAGAGGGAGTTTATAGTGGTTATGGGGATCCTAGACTTGCAACTTTAATTGCTTTAAGACGTAGAGGAATTGCTCCTGAAGCAATAGTTGAGCTTATGCTTGAGGTTGGGGTTAAACCTGTTGATGTAACTCTAAGCTGGGAAAACCTTTATGCTTACAACCGTAAAATCATAGATCCAAAAGCAAACAGATATTTTTTTGTTTCAAATCCAATTAAACTTGAAGTTTTTAACGTAAAAAAGCCTTACACAGCTAAACTTCACCTACACCCAGACTATCCTGAGAGAGGTTTTCGAGTTTTTAATTTTCAACCAGAAAACGAAAAACTAGTTTTTCTAGTTTCAGACTCGGACTTTAATCTTTTCAAACCAGAGAAGATTATACGGTTGATGGGTCTTTTTAATATTCAGGTTAAAGAGGTGGAGGAAAAAAAGGTTAAAGCAGTTTTTCATAGTGAACACTATGAAGAAGCAAAAAGGCTTCATGCACCCTTAATCCATTATCTGCCATATGGTGAAGGTATCCCAACAACAATTATAATGCCAAACGGTTTAACAGTTAAGGGTTTAGCTGAAAACTCCTGCAAAAAACTTAAAACATCAGAAATAATTCAATTTGAAAGATTTGGGTTTGTAAGAATTGAAAAGATAAACCAAGAAATTTTAGCTTACTTTTCCCACAAATAAATTTTAACATGTATTATGATGTGAAAATTTCTTCCCGGTTTGCTATAAAAAATCTTGGGGTAAAAACTTATAAATTTGAGTTTAACTTTAATTTTGCACATATCAGTTGGTGAGGGTGAAGGCGTATGAGTAAACCATTCTATGTAAAATTTAACGTGCCTAAAGAGCTTGCTGAAACCGCCTATGAAGCCCTCCGTATAGCGAGGGAAACTGGAAAAATTAAACGTGGAACCAATGAAACAACAAAAAGTGTTGAAAGAGGTGTAGCTAAACTTGTCTTAATAGCGGAGGATGTTGAACCTCCAGAAATTGTTGCACATTTACCTCTTTTATGTGAAGAAAGAAAAATTCCCTACGTCTATGTTCCAAGCAAAGAAAAACTTGGAGAAGCAGCTGGGATAGATGTAAAAGCAGCTTCAGCAACCATAATTGAACCTGGAGAAGCTAAAGATATTGTTGATGAGATAGTTAAGAAGGTTGAAACATTAAAGAAGAGTTAAACCTCCGCCAAGAGTAGGCGGATAAAATATGAGTTCAGAGCTTACACCTGCAGAGGTTGTTGAAATAGTTGGTAGAACAGGTGTTACTGGAGAGGTTATTCAGGTTAGAGTAAAGATTCTTGAGGGTAGAGATAAAGGAAGAGTTATAACTCGAAACGTTCGTGGACCTGTTAGGCTTGGCGATATTCTTATGCTTCGTGAAACTGAAAGAGAAGCAAAAAAGATTGCTTAATGAGGGTTCTGATTATTGCCTAAACCTAGAGTTTGCTCTTTTTGTGGAAAAGAATTTCCAGCTGGAACAGGTATGATGTATGTTAGAAACGATGGGGTTATTTTATGGTATTGTTCTAGTAAATGCAGAAAAAACTCTTTAAAGCTTCATAGAGACTCTAGAAAACTTAAATGGACTGTTTATTATCGGAAAAAAGAGAAAGGTAAAGGCTAGTTTTAGGGTGAAGTTTTATGGCTGAAAAAACCTTTGTTATCCTTAAACCTGAAACAGTTAAGAATAAGCTTGTTGGTGAGGTTATAGGTAGAATTGAGAAAGCTGGATTTAAAATTTTGGCTATGAAGCTTATAAGGGCAAGCCTTAAGCAGGCAGAAAAGCTTTACGAGGTTCATAAAGGAAAAAGCTTTTATGATGAACTTATAAGCCATATAACCTCAGGACCTATCGTACCTATGATTGTTGAAGGTGAAGATGCTGTTAACAAGATGAGGATACTTATTGGAGCAACAAACCCTAAAGAGGCTAAACCTGGAACAATTCGTGGAGATTTAGGGATATCCATAACAATGAACATCATCCATGCAGCAGACAGCCCTGAAAACTTCGTTAGAGAATCAAAAATATTTTTTGATGAAAAAGAGGTTTTAAGCTATTAAAAAATTTTTAGGGTTAGATTATTAGGGATAGGAATCCTGTTGCTAAGAAGACTGGTAGGAAGATTATTGATATTGTCTGTAATACTTTGATTAACGGGTTTATTGCTGGTCCGGCAGTATCTTTAAGTGGGTCTCCAACAGTATCCCCCATAACAGCTGCTTTATGAGCTTCAGATTTTTTTCCACCAAAATGTCCTAGCTCAATATATTTTTTAGCGTTGTCTAAGGCTCCTCCACCATTAGCCATCCAAAAAGCCAAAAATACTCCTGAGACAACAGCTCCAACAAGTAAGCCGCCTACAGCCCTTACACCAAAAAGTACACCTAAAACTATTGGTGTTACTATTGCTAAAACAGCAGGCATCGTAAGTTCTTTTAAAGCTCCTCTAGTAGCAATATCAACACATCTTGCATAGTCAGGTTTGGCTGTTCCTTCCATTATCCCTTTAATCTCTCTAAACTGTCTTCTAACCTCATTAACCATACTCATACCTGTTTTCCCAACAGCCAATATAAGAAATGAGCTGAAGAAGAATGGAAGTAGTCCTCCAACTATTAACCCTATAATGACTAAGGGGTCTATAAGAGAGAATGTTGGTATTTCTCTTCCTAAGAATCCAAGACCCTTCACAGCGTCTATTCGGAAAGCTTGGAAGAGAGCTAAAGCAGATAAAGCTGCACTTCCAATAGCAAAACCTTTTGTTGTAGCTTTTGTTGTGTTTCCTATGGCGTCAAGCCTATCTGTAACTTCACGAACTTCTCCAAGATTAGCCATTTCAACAATACCGTTTGCATTATCAGACACAGGCCCAAAAGAGTCGATAGACATTATTATTCCTGAAAGAGAAAGCATACCCATTGTTGTTATGGCTGTAGCATAAATTCCGACAATTGCTGGGTCAGTACCAGAAGGAGCAAAACTGTAACCTAAAACAAAGGATATTATGATAGCGGCTACCAACACAATCATACTTGGAAATGTGCTTTTTAAACCAACAGACAAGCCCGTTAAGAAGTTGGTTGAAGGACCGGTTTGCGAAGCCTCAGATATTGAGCGGACAGGTGGATACCTGTATGATGTATAGTAATCAGCAATTTTCTCAAGCAAAATTACTACAATAAACCCTAGGATGCTGCATGCTAAAAGTGCATTTGCTAGGGGGTTTCCAAAACCAAACATCCATCCAGCAAAAACATAGCTTAAAACAGCACTAACAATTACTGTAACATAGAATGCCAAGTCTAATGCCCGCATAGGTTCTCCTTTCCATTTGCTATGTACACATAAGGCTCCAATAATAGAGCCAAATATTCCAGCAGCACCAAGAAGCAGAGGAAACACAACAGCATTATTCCATAGCCTAGACCCGTGAAAAGCAAAATATCCAAGAAGCATAGCAGCTATAGCTATGACTATATAGGACTCAAAAACATCAGAACCCATACCAGCACAATCACCAACATTATCCCCAACATTATCAGCAATTACAGCAGGGTTACGAGGATCATCCTCAGGAATTCCAGCCTCAACTTTCCCAACAAGATCTGCTCCAAGATCCGCAGCCTTAGTATAAATTCCACCACCAACCCTGATAAACATCGAAATAAGACTAGCACCAAAACCTAAACCAACAATTAGAGGTACAACATCAGGCTGTGCACCAAAAGCAATATACAAGCCTGCAACACCTAAAAGTGCAAGACCTACAACACACATCCCCATTACAGCTCCAGCTCTAAAAGATACTGTTAGACACGGACCCATACCTTTCCTTGCAGCTTCAGCAGCACGACCTGCAGAACGCGTAGTTACAGCCATACCAAGATAGCCAGCTAAAGCTGATAAACCTGCACCTATAAGAAAATCAACAGCAACCTTCCAACTGCTATCCCACCAAAAACCTGGAATTTTTCCAGCTAAACCTGTAGCTTCACCAGCAACTGGTAAAGCCAAATATATGATGACCGCTAAAATAACAGCGATTGGAAAGATATAGCTATACTCCCTTTTTAAAAAAGCAGCACCACCCATCCGTACTGCTTCAGATATTTCACGCATTCTAGGATTTCCCGGGTTCTGTTTAAGCACCCATGAGGCAAAAACCCCAGCAACAGCTATTGCTGCTATTGATGCTACTAAGGGTATTATCAACTCCATTTCTCAGTCTAACCCTCCTAAGGGTTATTGTTCTATTTTTCTCTATTAAAAATTTTAAATCTCCTCAAATCAAACTTTAATTTTAACTTTTCAAAACCCTAAATAACAGGTTTTTACCTCTACTATTAAGAAATACTTGCCAGGTAGTTATATATTCATGTGGGAATAAGCTTTGAGTTTACGTCAGCCTATAGTCGCTGTTTTAGGTCATGTAGACCATGGAAAAACAACGCTTCTTGATAGGATTAGAGGTACTGCTGTTGCTACAAGAGAACCTGGAGCAATAACCCAACATATAGGAGCAAGCTTTGTTCCAGCAAAAGTTTTAGAAGAGTTTTGTGGAGAACTTTTAAAACTTTTTAAGTTTAAAATTGAAATTCCAGGTCTTCTTTTTGTTGATACACCCGGACATTCAGCTTTTTCAAACCTAAGAAGACGTGGAGGCTCTGTAGCGGATATAGCAATCTTGGTAATAGACTTGATGGAGGGTGTTCAACCTCAAACAGTTGAATCTCTAGAAATTCTTAAAGCCTACAAGACACCCTTTGTTGTTGCAGCAAACAAACTTGACCTTATACCTGGCTGGAAATCTAAACCAAACAAACCTTTCCTCGAGTCTTTTAAAACCGTCGACTCTTCGGTCTTAAGAATGCTTGACGAAAAAGTTTACACAATAATTGGTGCTTTATCCTACCATGGAATTAATTCTGAAAGATATGATCGAATAAGAGATTTTACTAAGACAGTTGCTGTTGTTCCTGTAAGCGCAAAAACAGGAGAAGGATTACCGGATCTCTTAGCTATACTGACGGGATTAACCCAGCAATACATGAAAAAAAGGTTAACAGTTACCTCTGGGCCAGCTAAAGGAACCATACTAGAGGTTCGTGAGGATGTTGGTTTAGGTGTAAACGTTAACGTGATAATTTATGATGGGGTTCTACATAAAAACGATTTAATAGTTTTAGGTGGAAAACAAAAACCATTTACAACAAAAGTTAGAGCAATACTTGTACCTAAACCATTAGATGAGATTAGAGATCCGAGAGAAAAGTTTAGTGAATTAGAGGAGGTTCATGCAGCAGCAGGTGTTAAAATAGTTGCTCCTGGACTTGAGGATGCTGTTGCTGGAGGACCCATATATGTGGCTTCGAATGAAGATGAAGTTAAAGAACTACTTAAAAAGGTTGAGGCTGAAATTAAAAGCATAAGAATCTTAACAGATAAGCTAGGTGTTATCCTAAAATCTGATACTTTAGGCTCACTAGAAGCTTTGGTTAATGAGCTTAAAAAAAGTGATATCCCTATCAGGATAGCTGATGTTGGTGATATCTCAAAAAGAGATGTGGTTGAAGCTTCAATAGTAAAAAATGAGGATCCCTTTTTTGGGGTTATTTTAGGGTTTAATGTTAAAGTTTTACCGGATGCTGAAGAAGAAGCTTTAAAAACAGGTGTAAAAATTTTTCAAAACAATGTTATTTATAAGCTTCTTGAAGACTATGAAGAGTGGGTTAGAATCCAAAAAGAAGCTAAAACCCAAAAAACATTTGAATCTCTTATTAAACCTGGAAAAATTAGGCTGCTTCAAGGGTTTGTTTTTAGAAGAAGCAACCCTGCGATTTTTGGAGTTGAAGTTTTAGCTGGAAGAATAAAACCTCAATATCCGCTGATAAGGATTGATGGTAATGAAGTTGGAAAGATAGCTCAAATCCAAGATAAAGGTCAAAATATATCTGAAGCGTCTAAAGGAATGAAGGTTGCAATTTCTATGAGAGAACCAACTGTTGGCAGACATATCCGAGAAAACGATATTTTGTATGTAAATGTGCCTGAGGAGCATCTAAAAATTCTTCTTAGAGATTTTCAGGATAGGCTTAGTGAAGATGAAGTAAACTGCATTAACGAGTTTGTTGAGGTTAAAAGAAAGAAGATTCCTCATTTTGGATTTGGAATATAGCTTAGGGTTTCCTATGACAAGAAAAGTATACGTTAAAAGTTTTGGTTGTTCAGCAAATATGGCTGATGGTGAGGTTATTGCAGGCTGTCTAAAGAGAGCAGGATATACTCTTGTTTCAAATCTTTCTGAAGCTGAAATAGTTGTGTATAATACCTGTGCAGTAAAATCTCCAACAGAAGACAGAATGATTAGTCTTCTTAAAAGTATCCCTCCAAATAAAAAGCTTGTTATAGCCGGCTGTCTTCCGCTAATAAATCTTGAAAGACTCAAAAAAGAAGTTAGGTTTGATGGTGTAATAGGGCCTGCACCAGGAGCAGAAATAGTTAATCTTCTCAAAAAAATTGAGGAGGGAGAAAAACATGTTATACTTAGAAACGATTTTAAACCAAGTTTATCTCTTCCAAGAGTACGCTTCTCACAGGTTGTAAGAATAATACCTATTGCCTATGGTTGTGTCGGTGCATGTAGTTTTTGTTGTGTTAGGTTTGCACGTGGAAAACTTAGAAGTTACCCCCCAGACGAAATTTTAGAGGAAGTTAAAAAAGCTGTTAAAGAAGAAGGTGTAAAAGAAATATGGTTAACAAGCCAAGATTTAGCAGCCTACGGAAAAGATTTAAACCTCTCCCTAATAGACCTTCTAGAAAAAATCGTTAAAATCGATGGAGATTTTTTTATTCGGTTAGGTATGATGAATCCAAATAATGTTTTAGAATTTTTAGGTGACCTAGCTAAAATCTACCTAGATAAAAAAGTTTTCAAGTTTTTACATCTCCCTCTTCAAAGTGGAGATGATGACGTATTAAGGTTAATGAATAGGTTTTATACTGTTGAAGACTTCAAAAAGATAGTTTATTTCATAAGAGACAGAATTCCGCACCTAACATTAGCAACAGACATTATTTGTGGTTTTCCAGGTGAAACTGAAGAAGCATTTAATAATTCTTTAAGGATTATTGAGGAGTTAAAACCTGATATCGTTAACATCTCAAAATTTTATCCAAGACCAAAAACCCCTGCGTCAAAAATGGAGATGCCTCCAACTTCAGAAGTTAAAAGAAGATCCAAGATAATGACTGAGGTGGCAGCAAAAATTTCCCTAGAAAAAAATCTTGGATGGGTTTCTTGGACTGGTAAAATCTTGGTTGATGAAAAAGGTTCTAATCATACATGGATAGGGAGAAACTTCGCCTACAAACCAATTGTAGTAAGAAGCGAACAGAATATTATGGGTAAACATCTGGATATTAGAGTAGTAAAAGCCTATTCAAACTATCTAGAAGCTGAAATCATACAAAGCTGACAAAAGATTAGCCAAAACGTGTTTAAAAACAATAATAATCAGCAGCCTCCTGCTACCCATTTTTAACATGTTTATGGTTATAAAGTTTATCCTACCAATAAATTCATTTTTATATACCAAGAACATTCGTATTTAAAAAAGAATACAATTTAATTACGATTGATATAATACTTTGAAATGGGAAAGTTTCTTTCACAAGAGGGAGAGAGAGGTAGATGAAAGTATTCCAACTCACCCTCTCCATAAATACAAGTTCCCAAAACATTGGAGGTGAGTTTGATTTGTTTGATTTAGAAGAAGAAATTGAGACGGAAGCATGTGGAAAAATTAATCTTGAGTTAGATTTAGACCAGATGGAAGTTGAGTAAGATCTAAACTAAAGGGCTTTAATACGTTTACTTAAAATAAAACTAAAAGTGAAAGTATTTGGTTTAGTCTTTGACTAAAACTTCCATATTTTTGCCTTAATTTTTAAGAAGATTTTTGGTAAAGCTTCTTTTAACGATGTTTCCTCTTCTTTGATAGGCACTGTTTTTCTTTTCCTTATTGATTGAAGAATGTCCTCAAGACTTTCTTTTTCAGCTTCTATTACTGTATAAGCTTTCCCCATGCTTGAAGGAATATGGGCGTCGCTTCCTCCAGTTTTAGCATAACCCATCTGCTCAGCTAACTCTTCAACTTTCTTAACATGTAAAACACTTGGGGTTGAGGCGTTAACAGTTTCAACAGCATCAGGCTTAATTTCTCTTATAATGTCTCCACCCAAACTATGTTTAAACGGGTTCATAGGATGTGGTATGATTACGATTCCTCCTAACTCACGTATTCTTTCTGCTGTTTCTAGGGCTGGTAAACCTGGTTTTATAGGCTCTGAAACACCTAACCCTATAAGATGGCCTTCCTTGGTTGTTACTTCTATTCCTGGTATTATAACTAGACCGGAGTTTTTTGGAATTTTTTTATGAGCTTCTACTGAATCATGGTCTGTTATAGCAAATCCGTTTAGACCAATCTTTTTAGCTGTTAGAACAGCTTTTTCTAGGGTGATACTACTATCTCCAGAATAAACAGTATGAACATGTAAGTCTATTTTTAGCCTCAATTATGATTCCCGCAGTTTTAGTTAGATAAACCCTAACTTTTCAATTTCTTTTAATGATACTTTCTTAAACAAGAGTCTTGGCTTATTAATCTTATGTTCAACTGCCATCCTTTCCTCAACTTTATCCCACAAAATAAAATCATCCATCCCTAAAACTTGAAAAATTTCTTGGGTTGTTTTCGGTATTATTGGTTGAAGAAAAACCGCTAAGGCTTTAACTAGTTGAGTTGCAACATAAAGTGTTGTTGCAGCATTTTCAGGATTTGTCTTAATAGTTTTCCACGGCTCCTTATCGTTAATATACTTGTTAGCTGAATGAGCAAGACTCATTATTGTTGAGATGGTATTCTGTAACCTAAAGTTTTTCAAGTTCTCCTCAATTTCAAGTTTAGTTTTTTTAATGTTCTCTAAAGTTTTAAGATCATAGTCGTCCATTTCCCTAAACTGAGGTATTTTTGAGTTAAAATATCTAGTTAGAAAAGTTAAAGTTCTATGAATAAAGTTACCTAGTGTATCGTTTAGGTCTGAGTTTACTTTTTCAATGAAGACATCCCATGTGAAGTTTGTATCTCTTGTTTCAGGTCTAATTGCGATAAGAGTATATCTCCAATAGTCTGCGGGGTAAAGCTCTAGAGCTTCATCAATCCATATGCCTACTCTCTGGCTCTTAGAGAATTTTTGCCCTTTAAACAGCAAAAACTCTGTTGAGTTTACAGTCCATGGGAGATTATAGTCTTCTTCTGAGGCGATTAATAAGCCTGGAAGAATTATTGTATGAAAGGGTATATTGTCTTTCCCAACAAAGTAAAGTGTTCTTGTCTCATGGTTAAACCAGTACTCTCTCCATTTTTCAGGTTTCCCTATCTTTTGAAAATACTCTATGGTTGCTGAAACATATCCTAAAAGGGCTTCAACCCAAACATAGATTGTTTTACCTTCAGCCCCAGGAAAAGGTGCAGGTATCCCCCATGTATTATCACGAGTTATAGGTCTTGGTTTTAATCCTTCCCTAATTAGACCTAGAGAAAAGTTTTTTGCATTTTCAGGTAACCTATCATTTTCCTCTATGTATTTTTGAATTTTGTCTGAAACTGTTGGGAGGTCAAAATACCAGTGTTTTGTTGTTTTTGGTTGGGGTGTTTCTCCACAAATTGCACATTTAGGGTTAATTAGTTTTGATGGTTCAAGCGGCCAACCACAATTTTCACACTGGTCTCCTTTAGCTCTAGGATAATAACATCTAGGACATGTTCCTTCAATAAACCTATCTGGTAAAAATCGCTTACAGTTTGAGCAGTAAGGAAACTCTATTTCCTCTGTAAATATGTAGCCGTTCTTGTAGATTTTCATAAAAAAGTCTTGAACAAACTTTATATGGATAGGGTTTTCTGTTCTAGTATAATTATCAAAGGATATTTCCCATTCTTCAAAAAGCTTCTTTACCTTTGCATGGTTCTCATCTGTTAGTGTTTTAGGGGGAACTCCTCTTTTTATTGCTTCAAGTTCTATGGGTGTGCCATGTTCGTCAGATCCGCTGACAAAAATGACTTCTTCACCCTTTAATCTTAGGTATCTTGCAACAACATCAGCTGAAAGAACAGAGCCTATAATAGTCCCAAGATGGGGAACATAGTTTATGTATGGCCATGCTGAAGTTACAAGCCATCTAACCAGATCCTATCACCTATCCTAGGAATAGAAAGGATAAACCAAGTATTTCTGGGTTTTTATTTGATGGTTTAGGTATTTGGTTTATATGTAAGCACTCATGAATATTTTTTTGTTGGACGGTAAAAAATGTGAGGTTGTCTAAAGAATGGTTAATTTTAAGGTTAAAGACCTCTCTTTAGCCAAAGAAGGATTTTCATCTATAGAATGGGCTGAAAATCAGATGCCTGTTCTAATGAAGATAAAAAAAGAGTTTGAAGAAAAAAGGCCTTTAAGAGGGTTAAGAATAGGTGCCTCTCTTCATGTAACCAAGGAGACGGCTGTTCTGATAAAAGCTTTGGTTGCTGGTGGTGCAGAAGTTTCCCTATGCGCCTCAAACCCACTTTCAACCCAGGATGATGTTGCTGCTGCTCTTGTTGAGGAAGGTGTTAATGTTTATGCTTGGAGGGGAGAAACAACAGAAGAATACTATTGGTGTGTTGAAAAAGTTTTAGATAATCATCCAAACATCACTCTTGATGATGGAGCAGACCTAATAACCACAATCCATTCTAAAAGAAAAGACTTGGTAGAGGAGGTTATAGGAGGAACCGAAGAAACAACAACTGGTGTTATTCGAATTAGAGCTTTAGCTCAGCAGGGTTTACTTAGTTACCCTGTGATAGCTGTAAACAATGCTTATACAAAGTATCTTTTTGATAACCGCTATGGAACTGGGCAAAGTACTTTAGACGGTATTATGAGGGCTACAAGTTTAATGATAGCTGGAAAAAACTTTGTTGTTGTTGGTTATGGTTGGTGTGGAAGAGGAATTGCTATGCGTGCTAAGGGGTTGGGTGCAAATGTAATAGTAACAGAGGTTAATCCACTAAGAGCTTTAGAAGCTGTGATGGACGGGTTTACAGTAATGCCTCTAATAAAAGCAGCGGAAATAGGAGACTTTTTTGTTACTGCGACAGGAAATATTAACGTAGTAACACTAAAACATTTTCTAAGAATGAAAGATGGGGCAATATTAGCTAATGCTGGACATTTTAACGTTGAAATAGATCTTCAAAAACTTGAAGAAATCACGGAATCAAAAAGAAGAATCCGTCCTAATGTTGAAGAATACAGACTAAAAAATGGAAAAAAGCTTTATTTACTTAGTGAGGGACGTTTAGTTAACCTTAGTGCTGCTGAGGGGCATCCGCCAGAGGTTATGATGATGTCTTTTGCAAATCAAGCATTATCTGTCGAATATCTTTCTAGGCAAGGTAAAAAACTAAAACCAAAAATTTATAGGGTTCCTGAAAAAATAGATCGGAGAGTTGCATTCTTAGCCTTAAAAACAAAAAACATAAAAATAGATAAACTAACTAGTGAACAAAAGAAGTATCTTAAAAGCTGGGAGCTTGGAACAACCTAAACAAAAAATCTAAAGGTGAAAATCCATGGTTGACCAGTCTACATACGAAAAATGGCTTGAGAGAGTTTACTCAAAACTTCCAAAAACAGTTGAAAGAAGAGAAAGATTTGAGATCCCGGAAGTTCACTCTTTCATTGTTGGTAACAGAACCTTCATAAAAAATTTTAGGCAGATATGTGAGGCTATTAACAGAGAGGAACAACATGTGTTAAGGTTTCTGGCTAAAGAATTAGCTACTGCTGGAAGTATGGAGGGTGAACATGCTGTTTTTCAAGGAAAATTTAATGAGGCTTTAATTAGACGTTTAATTGAAGACTATGTAAAGGAGTATGTTATTTGTCCTGTTTGTCGTAGTCCAGACACAAGAATAGTTAGGGAGGAGCGTTTTAGGTTTCTTGTTTGTGAAGCTTGCGGCGCTAAATCTTCAGTAAGAGGAAGTTAAGGGACATGAGGAAGTTTGACCTCAAAAGTTTATGTTAAAGTTGTTAAGGTAAAAAATGAGGTTATATTAGCTATTTGTGACGAGGAGATTTTAGGTAAAACTTTTGAGGATAGAGAAAAAGGATTAAAAATTGAAGTTAAGGAAGCCTTTTATAAGGGTCTTAAGATGGAGCTTGAAGACTCAATAAGCCTTTTTGAAAAAGCTTCAATAGTTAACCTGGTGGGTGAGAAAATAGTGGAAAAGGCTGTTAGAAAGGGTTTTATTAAGCCTTCAGGAATTATCTGGATTGCAGGAATACCTCATGCTCAACTTATAAAAATGCATTAAACCTTAAGAAAAATAACATAATTTTTTTTTCGGTAACTTTATTATACATTAAGAACCTACTATTCTTTTAATCTTAAACAAAACAGAATTCTGGTGTAGTATCACCCTTGAAAAGAAAAGTTTTAAGTGAAGAAGAACTAAAAGAGCTGGTCCTTCCAGGTGAAGGTCAGCTTTTAGGTATTGTTGTTAGGATGCTTGGTTTTGATAGACTTGTGGTTAGATGTACTGACGGCAAAGAGAGGCTTTGCAGGATAAGTGGAAAACTAAAGAGAAAAGTCTGGATTAGAGAAGGAGATGTTGTGCTTATTTCTCCATGGGAGTTTCAAAGCGACACAAGAGGAGACGTTGTTTGGAGGTATACAGCTAATCAGGTTGACTGGTTAAAGAAAAACGGATACCTAAAAATGTAAAAAATTTAATCCAACTATAAACTTTAAAAAGTTTTACTTGTAGCAGGTAGGGTTTTTCTTCTTGCTAAATAATTTTTCAAAAGAAAGATTTGCTAAAATGATTGATTATACGTTACTTAAACCAACAACAACCAAGGAAGACATAGTTAAGCTTTGTAAAGAGGCAAAAAAATACGGGTTTGCTGCTGTTTGTGTTAACCCTATATATGTTTCTTTAGCTTCCAGTCTTTTAAAGAACTCAAAAATAAAGACGTGTACAGTTATAGGTTTCCCTCTAGGAGCAAATAAAACTCAAACGAAAGTTTTTGAAGCAGAAAGAGCTGTTATGGATGGTGCTCAAGAAATTGATATGGTAATGAATCTGGGAATGTTTAAAGCTGAAAGCTACAGTTTTGTTAGGGAAGATATAGCTTCTGTTGTTAAAGCTGTAAAACCTATGGGAATTTTGGTTAAAGTAATAATTGAGACATGTTATCTTACCCATGAAGAAAAGATTAAGGCTTGCCGAATAGTTGAGGCTGCTGGGGCAGACTATGTAAAAACTTCAACAGGTTTGGGTGGTGGTGCAACAGTTGCTGATGTAAGGCTTATTAGAAGTGTGGTTGGTGGAAGACTTGGAGTAAAGGCTTCTGGTGGAATAAGAACCCTTAAAAGAGCTTTAGCAATGGTTAAGGCTGGAGCAACAAGAATAGGTACTAGTAGTGGAGTTAAAATAATGGAAGAATTTATTAGACGTAACAAATAAGCTAAACAATGCATCTAGTATTTTTGGTGGATAAGTAGACTTGGAGAGAAGAATAGAAGACTTTTTTAGCTTGATGTGTAAAGCTGTTGACAAGCTTAAATCATATAGAATAAAAGAGGATATTCTAATAATTCATCATGATGATGCTGATGGTTTATGTTCTGCAGCCATAATTAAAAAGGCTTTAGAAAGAGAAGGTTTTACAACTAAAACAATTTGTCTTGAAAAACTTTTCCCTGAAGTTCTTGAAAAACTTCATCAGGAAGAAAACAGAATTTATGTTTATACCGATATTGGTTCAGCTCATGCAACAAAAATCTCGGAAGAGAATAAGTCTAAAAATCTAACAATAATACTGGATCACCACGACTTTACTTTATCAACAGACCCGATGGTTTACAATTTAAACCCTGAGGTTTTTGGGGTTAGTGGTGAAAAAGAAGCTTCAGGGGCAACAGTAGCCTATCTTTTTGCAAAAAACCTAAGCCAACAAAACACAGATTTAGCTTATCTTGCAGTAATAGGTTCAGCTGAAATTCCTGGTCCTCTTATGGGGTTAAATAGGGATGTTTTAAAAGATGCTTTAGAACATAGGCTTGTTGAAGTTTTAAAGTCTAAGTCTGGGGAGGATTATAGGGTTCTTAGGCTTGGTAAACCTCAATCTTACAAAAGATTTTCTACAATGCTTTCTGTTTTAGGTTCTGTTGGATACTATACTGGTGGACCTGAAGAGGGTGTTAAGGCTTGTCTTGAAGGTTTAGATGAAAAAACTGAAAACCTGATTGTTAAACTTGAAGAAAAACGTAGAAAAGCTAACCAAAGAATGCTGGAAAAGCTGAGAAGAGAAGGCTTAAACCAGCTAAATCAGATTCAGTGGTTTCATGCATATGACAATTTTAAGGATATGGGAACAAAGGTTATTGGAAGTTTTTGTTCTTACCTTTCTTTCCAACAAAAAATTGTTTCTCCTGAAAAGTATGTTGTGGGTATAATGAATATGAAGTCAACCATACCTGGGTTTGGTTTCTTAAGCCAAGAGTATGTAAAGGTTTCTGCACGAGCCCCTAAAAAGTTAGGTTTGCTTGTGGAGCAGGGTAAAAAACCTCCTCTTTCAAAGGTTCTGCCAGAAGCTTGTAAACAATTTGGTGGTTTTGGTGATGGTCATTCTGTTGCTGCTTCAGGAGTATTTTTAAAGGGAAAGGAAAACGATTTTGTTAAAGCTTTAGATAGTTTAGCTGAATAGGTACCATAACACTATTTAGAGATGTGTTCGTTTTTATGCTAAGTAGGGTTATAAGGTGGTTTAGTGGGAAGAGAAGAGGTTAGGTTAACCTATAAGAAGCTTAAAGGTGTTAGAAGTAAAATTAGGAAGCATACAAGAATGATTAAAAAGGCTTTATCTGACGGAAAATTTAATGAGTCAGCAATGTTTGAGGAAGAATTAACTAGACTAACAAAAACTAAAACTAGACTAAGAAAAAAGTTTGAAAGATTAACTGGAATAAAAGGACCATATTCTAGGTGAGGTTTAAATATTTGTCTCCAAAAAAAATTAAAGATTTTAGGAAAGACTCGGAGCTTTACAGTTACTTAAGCAAGAAATACATTAAACTTGAGGAAGGAGAGGTTCTTGAGGAAGTTTTTGATAAGCCAACTCTCATGACTCTCTATAAGCTAATAAACAGAGGTGTTATTGAGAGTCTTGTTGGAGTTGTGAAAAGCGGTAAAGAAGCAAAAATTTATAGGGCTTTAGGATCTAAAGGTGAGGAGCTTGCTGTTAAAATTTATTTAACAGTTTCAGCTGAGTTTAGAAGAGGTATGCTTCCTTATCTTGAAGGTGATATTAGGTTTAGTCATGTTAGACGTGATATACGTTCACTTGTTTATGCTTGGGCTCAAAAAGAGTTTAAAAACCTTAAAAAGGCTTGGGAAATTGGTGTTAGAGTTCCAAAGCCATACACAGTTGAAAATAATATTCTTGTAATTGAGTTTATAGGTAGGGATGGGATTCCAGCACCTCTACTTAAAGATGCTGAGGTTTCTAACCCAGAAAAAGTTTATAAAAAGCTTTTAGACTATATCAAAACTCTCTATAGGAATGGAGAGCTTGTTCATGGAGACTTAAGTGAATATAATGTTATGGTTCTTGATAGTGAGCCAGTGATTTTTGATATGTCTCAAGCTGTTTTGTTAAGCCATCCATTAGCAGACCAGCTTTTACGTAGAGACATAACAAACCTAAACCGTTTTTTTAGGAAGCTTGGTGTTAAAGTTAAACCTGAAGATGAAATTTATAGGTGGGTAACCCAAGATGAGTCAAATGCTTAAAGTTAGAATTCCTGTTGAACGTGTTGGTGTTTTAATCGGTCGTGAGGGAACTGTAAAAAAGAAGATTGAATCTATGTGTAAGGTTAAATTAGAAATTAATAGTGAGACGGGTGAGGTTGACATTATCTCAACAGGGGAGATGGAGGATCCCACAATGATTTTTAAGGCTCAAAACATGGTTTTAGCTATAGGGAGAGGTTTTTCACCGGAAAAGGCTTTTAGGCTTATTGATGATGATGTTTTTCTTCACATAATAAACCTTAGAGATGCTATTGGCAGGTCAAAAAGAGACCTAAAAAGAATAAAGGGGAGGATTATAGGTAAAGAGGGTAAAACACGTAGAATTATTGAGGAAACAACAAATGTTGATGTTTCCGTCTACGGTCATACAGTAGCTTTAATAGGCAGACTTGAAGAGCTTACGATAGCAAAAGAAGCTATTGAAAAACTTGTTAGTGGAAGTCAACATAAAACTGTGTATAAGTTTCTTGGTAGAAAACGTAGTGAACTTAAAAGAGCTAGACTTGAACTTTGGGAAAAACCTTTTTAAACATCTGCTTATTACCTAATGGTATTAGGTAGTTTAGCAGCCTCATGTAAAAAGCTTAACGCTTAAACTAAAATCTTTAACTTAAAACTAAAACATCCTAGAGAAAATTCCTGTTTAAACTATGGTAAAAACGAAAATTTAACAGTTAAAACAAAAAAGTAAATACAATACTAAAATAATTTAGATAGAGAGAAGGTAAGCTGAGATCTATGTCTAGGGAAGTCTTCTATGAGATAAGTCCAGCAGACTTCTTTTATAGAAACAAGGATATAGCTGGGTTTAGTAATCCAGCTAGGGCTATTTATTCAACCATAAGGGAGCTTGTAGAAAACTCTCTTGATGCTAGTGAGCTTTACGGGTATCCTCCAGACATCTATGTTAGGGTAACAGCTGACGATGGTTTATCCACAGAAAACACAAACGTTTACACAATCCATGTTGGGGATAACGGTTCAGGAGTTCCAGCACGACATATTCCTTCTGCTTTCGGCCAAGTCTTCTATGGTTCAAAATATAAGCTACGTCAATCAAGAGGAACTTTTGGTTTAGGAGGAACTATGGCTATACTTTACGGACAGATAACTACCAATAGTCCTGTTAAAGTTATCTCTTCGACAGGGGATAGGGCTGTTCATGAGTATGAGTTGATGATTGATATCCAGCGTAATCGTCCAATAGTTTTAAGACACAAAGCCTACAAAAATGAGAATGGTTGGCATGGAACGGTTATAGAAGTAAAAATTGAGGGAGATTATCCTAGAGCTATGCCAAAAATTATTGAGTATCTAAAACAAACAGCTATAGTTGCACCTTACGCAAACCTAACATTTGTGGATCCTAGGGGTAGGCTATATAGATTTGAGAGAGTAACAGAAGAAATGCCTAAACCACCAACAGAAACAAAGCCTCATCCTTATGGTTCAGATGTTGAAACCATTAAACGTATGATTGCTATAACCCCATGTAAAGATATGCTTTCATTTATGATGAGTCATTTTCATAAGGTTGGAAAAATTACTGCTGAAAAATTTTTGGCTTTTGCAGGTATTCCTCCAAGAAAAAGACCTAAAAGTCTATCAAACAACGATATAGTAGACCTTGTAAAAGCTATGAAGGAGTATGACGGGTTTAGGTCTCCTTCAGCAGACTGTCTTTCACCTTTAGGTGAAAATCTTCTTAGAGCAGGAATCCAGAAGGAGTTAAGTCCGGAGTTTGTTTCAGTTAGACAAAGACCTCCTTCTGTTTATTCTGGTTATCCGTTTATTGTTGAGGTTGCTATAGCTTATGGTGGTGGGATACCTAAGACAGGAGACATATTGCTTTATAGGTTTGCAAATAGGATTCCTCTTCTTTATGATGAGGCTAGTGATGTTTCATGGAAGGTTGTCCATCAACTAATAAACTGGAAACATTATAATGTTGATGTTCAAAACATGCCTATTGCTGTGTTCACCCATATATGCTCAACAAAAATTCCTTATCGAAGTGTTGGTAAAGAGTTTATAGCAGATATACCTGAAATTGAAAGAGAAATTCTTGCGGGGCTTAGAGAGGCTGCAAGAGAACTTTCAGCATACCTTACTAAGAGAAAAGCAATAGAAATGGAGAAAAAAAGAATTGATGTTTTTGAGAAGTTTCTCCCAAAAATTGCGAAATTCTCAACAGAACTTGCTGAAGAAAAACAGGTTCCGGATGTTAAACCTCTCTTAAAAAAGGTGATGAAATATGGTGCGGAAGAAATCGATGAAAGTTAAAAAAAGTGAGGTTTTAAGAAGCCTCCAAAATCTAGGAAAAAACATCTATAATCAACTTGTAATTGGAGAGTTTCCGTGGATTGAGATGCCTAGCCGTTCCACAAGAAACATTGAGTATGATAAGGAGCTTAGACAGTATGTTTTAGGCAGTAAACGGATTCGTAGAACATCCCGTAACATTAGACATATAAGGCCTTTTACTCAACTTATCTGGCTTGCAGATATGGTTCATCAGTTAATAGAGATGGGTAAAACAAGCACTCTTAGAGACATTTACTATATGGCTCAAGCTTATGATGTTGATTTTAGTGATCAGTCAGAGTCAGACGATATTATAACAGACCTTGAAACCTTAATCTCCTATGCACGTGAAGATTTTAATGTTTTTCCTGAGGAGAGAAGTGCGATTTATGGGGATTTAACAATAGAGTATACTGTTCCAAGGTATGAGGGTAAAAGAATAAATTTGACAATCCACCCGGACGGTGTTATGATAGGTCCAGCTTTAGCAACAGCAGACTTTGTTGATACTAGTGCTGAAATTGTTTTATGTATTGAGAAGGGTGCAATGTTTACTAGGCTTATTGAGGAAGAAGCCTACAAAAAGTTTAATGCGATAGTAATACATACAGCAGGGCAGCCTCCAAGAGCAACTAGACATCTAATACGAAGACTAAACGAGGAGCTTAACCTTCCAGTTTACATCTTTTGTGATGCTGATCCGTGGGGGATGCATATAGCTCAAGTAATAATTTCTGGTTCTGCTAATGCTGCACATTTAAAGGAGCTTACAACACCTGATGCTAAATGGGCTGGAGTTTGGGCTTCAGATATTGTAGAGTTTAAGCTTCCAAGTGAAAGGTTGAGTGAGCTTGACTTAAAACGTTTAAAAGAGTTGGAAAGGGATCCAAGGTATGCTGAGGGAATATGGCAGAGAGAGATTCATGTGTTTAATAAGATTCAGAAGAAGGCTGAACAGGAAGCCTTTAGCAGGTATGGTTTAACAAAGATAGTTGATGATTATCTGCCAAAAAGACTTGAAGAAATGAAAAGCTATTAGGAATAACTTTTACATACCTAAAACAATAATTTTCTCTTAACCTTGAATTCTTTGGTTGGTGGTGTAGAAGGGATATGAAAAAGCTGCTTATTTGCCCTAAATGTGGGTTTAGGTTTGATATCTCGTATGGGAGAGCGTTTGCATGTAGTGGATGCCCTTCTGCTGTTCAATGTTCTATGGCTAAATGTCCAAAATGTGGTTATGAGTTTCCAGCTTAACACTAGAACAGCTTTTGCATTAAAAGTTTTTATGTATAACACTGTGTTGTTATGTTGAATTTTTTGGGTAGGAACTGGTAGGAAGAGTTACTACCTGTTTTAAACTATGCTTTTGTGGGAGGTTTTGGGATATGTTTATATATCGCTAGCGATATCACTAGAGATATAGGAGGGTCCTAAATGTCAAAGGTATACAGTTCAATACCAAGAGGTTTTTCACGGTTCTACATTTTAACTCTTCTTAAGGAAAAGCCTATGACCGGAAAAGAAATTATGGATGAAACAGAAAAAAGAAGCATGGGTGCATGGAAACCTTCACCAGGGCTTGTCTATCCTCTTCTTGGTAGACTTCTCTCAGAAGGACTTATAGTTGAAATTGAGGAGGGTAAATTTAAAATTACTGATAAGGGAGAGGAAGCTCTAAAACAGTATACAAAGGTTTATGAACAGATTGAAAAACAGTTAGAGGTTGTAAGAAGACTTGGTTTTTCCATGTTTACAGCAGGAAAAATTGTTTTAGAAGATTTTCTTGATAGAATGGTGAGTTTAGCTTCAATGTTTCATGAAAACTTAAAAAAGCTTTCCACTGAAACTCAAAGAAGGCTTCTTGTTAAGTATAAAGAATTTCTTGAGAAGGAGCTTAAAAAAATAGAGGAAAAGAAGGAATTATAGGGAAGGGCTGTTCTTTAGAAAATCTTAAATTATGAACCCCTAATTTTTTATTTTAGGGCCCGTAGCTCAGCCAGGTTTCGCCAAAAGATGGGGCGTCTGAAAGAGCGACAGAAAAAAGGCTGTCGAAGCTCATAACCTGTTGGTCCCCGGTTCAAATCCGGGCGGGCCCACCAAACAAAAATTTTAAACAGTCTTATAGGTAAAATCGTTTTTCTTAAAACCTTGTTTGGAAGGCTATCCTTGATGTTTAGTTTTATGGCCACAACCATCACCGGTTTTGAGGATGTTTCAGCTAAAGAGGTTGAGGAGCTTTTAGGTGTTAAGGTTAGATGTGGTTATGGAAGAATCTTTTTTGAGTCTGGTTTAGATGCTATTTACAGAGTTAATCTTCTTGGTCGATGTATACATAAGCTCTTTCTAGTCTTAGAGAAGACAAAATTTCAAAGCCTAAATGATATTTACAAACAAACAAAAAACATTGATTTTCGATGGATAATAAACCCAAACCAGACTTTTGCTGTTAGAGCTGAAAGGTATGGTGAACATCCCTTTACAAGCATGGATGTAGCTTCAAAAGTTGGTCAAGCAGTTATAGACAGCTATAAAGATTCAACTGGTAAACGTTTAAAGGTTAACCTTAAAAATCCAGATGTTGAGCTTTATGCTTTTGTAAGATTTGATGAGTTTATTTTAGCATTAAACACTACAGGCGAATCTTTACACAGAAGAGGTTATAGGGTTTACCAGCATCCAGCAGCCCTAAAAACAAGTTTAGCATGCTGTATGCTTAGATATGGTGGATGGTTTTCATCTCAACCTTTACTGGATCCTATGTGTGGTGGGGGAACTATACCTATTGAGGCAGCATTAATTGTAAAACAAAAAACCTTAGATAGTTTTGGACGTGAATTTGCATTTAAAAAACTAAAACTTTTTGATGAAAACCTATACACTAAAACAAGAGAGTCTTTAACCCTAAAAGATGTCAAAGTTAAACCAAAAATTTTTGGTGTTGAAGTTTCCCCTAAACATTTAGAAGGTGCAAAACTAAACGCTTCTTCTGCAGGTGTCGCTGAGGATGTTGTTTTTGTTTTGGGTGATGCAACAAAACTTTCAAAATATCTGAAAGACTTTAAACCAGAGTTTGTTGCTGTAAACCTACCTTACGGTATAAGGTCTTCAAGAAAAAAGGTTTTAGAAAGATTGTATAAAGAATTTTTGGTTTCTCTAAGAGATGTTACAGATAAGGCTATACTTGTTGCTCTTACAAGTGCAAAAGAATATTTTAAAAAAGCCTTAGAGGTTGTTGGGTTTGGGGAAATTGGTGAAAAAGAGGTTATGCATGGAAACCTAAAAGTAACGGTGTTTAAATGTGTGGTTGAATAGTCATGGTTAAACTTTATTAAGATTCATTGAAAATTGTCAACCTAGATGATGAAACGTATTCACGTTGACAAGTAGGATGAGAGAAGGCAGCTCACGTCTGACAGCTTAACATTAAAGTGAGTAACTATGCCCTGTTTTATAAGGCTTTCAGAAAAACTTGGTGTTAAACTACCGTCCGATAAGAATTTCTTAGATTGGTTAGAGAAACAGTTAATAGAAGAGTTTAAGGTTAACAGCCACAAAGAACTAGAAAAAGTTCTAGAAAACAAGTATAAGTCAGATAGTTGGAGTTTAAAACTTCTCCTAGAAGAGTTTGCTGTAGCTTATAGGTTAAAAGCTAAAAAGAAAAAACCGGAAGAGCTTTTGGTTAAAGAAGCAGGTGTAGTCTAAACCTAGACTGTTTTCTTAGGTTAGGATGCTACGGGATAACATCATGTTTAAATTTACGGTTTTTTATTAAAATTCAAGACACCACCCTTAGGTGAGGTTGATGCCAAAAGAAATCAAGGATGTTGATGAATTTGTTAGGCTTTCCGAAAAAGCAGAATATTGTCTAGTTAAGAGAGTTAAAAAGGAGAATAAAGTTAAACTAAAACTCAGAACAAAAAAGTATCTTTACACCTTAAAAACAACTCCTGAAAGGGTTGATGAGATTCTTAAAAACGTTAAATGTGAAATAAGGGAAATCTAGGCAAACTTCCTCTACATGGTTGAAGAATAATGAGTGTAGAAGTTAAGTTTATAGGTCCACTTATAAACTTAACAAACTGTCAATCTGTAGATGTTCAGCTAAACCACCTACCACAACCAACAATTTTATCGGTTATTCAACATTTATCAAAAAAATTTGGAAAAAGTTTTGAGGATAGGATACTGGATTATGATACCGATAAACCACGTTTAAGAGTTCTTATATTAAAAAACGATGTTGAAATACATGCTTTAAAAGGTTTAGAGACACCTCTAAACCCTGGAGATAAAATAGTTATTATTCCTGTTTCTCATGGTGGGTAAACCCTATACTCATACATTTAACCTTACCTGTTGAGTCATCTGGTGTAAATATGTTGTAGCCACTTACATCAAAAACAAGTGTTTTCTTTGTCTTCATGTTTAAATCTTCCAAAATTTTTTTCTTCAATTTTTTAAAGATACTATGACCAACACTTATAACTACACAGTCAACATTTCTTAGTGTCTCATCAAAATCTGCTGGAACATAGCCAAACTCTTTTATTTCTGCTGAGGTATAAAGCGGATCCCAAACAGAAATCTCCACACCTTTCCTTCTCAGAATTTCTGTTAAAGCCATACATGGAGTTAAGTATTCCCCCTTAGAATTAGCCTTATAAGAAAAACCTAAAATAAGAATTTTTGCTTTTTTAGCTCTAATTCCCTCCTTTTCTAAAGCCTTTAAAATATTTTTGGAGACTCTATCTGCAACCTTCTCGTTTACTTCTCTAGCCATCCTAACAAAATTTAAATCTAAACCTAAACCTTCAGCCTCAGATATCAAAAAGTATGGTGTAACAGGGATACATGTCCCCCCTACAATACCTGGTCTATGTAGATGACAAAAAGGCTGAGTGTTAGCAGCTTCAGCTATTTTTTTATAGTTAAGTCCAACTTCCTCACAAAAATTAGCTAAAACATTTGCTAAAGCAATATTAACATCCCTATAAACATTCTCAAAAACCTTTACAGTCTCCGCGGCTTTAATACTATCCATAACAACAAATCCACCCTTAACCATAAGAGAAAGAACAGAACAGGCTCTAACAGTACTTCCCTTATTTATTCCAGCAATAACCCTAGGATACGACTGAAGATCACGTAAAATTCTTCCAGGAGAGGCTCTTACAGGACTATAGGCTAAACCAAACTCTTCACCAGCTTTAAACCCAGAATGCTTTTCAATAATTTTTGCAGCAACATTCTCTGTAAATCCTGGTCCTACAGTGCTCCCCATTATTACTAACGAATCCTCCTGAAGAGATAATCCTAAATCCTTACAAACATTTTCAACTTGACTATAATCCGGGTTTTTATTTGAATCTATAAGAGTTGAAACAAGTATTATTATTACATCACATTTAGAGGCTTCTTGTCTAAGATTTGAAGAAACAGTAAGCTTCCCATCCCTAACAACCTTTTCTAGAAGAGGCTGTAAACCTTTTTCTTCAAAAGGAGATTTTCCTTCACTAATAAGTTTTAGGTTTTTTAGGTTTTTATCAACCCCTACCACACGGGCTTTAGCTTTAGCTAGAAGACATGCTGTTGGAAGACCTACTCTTCCAAGGCCAACAACACAGACTTTGTATTCTCCACGTCTAATCTTTTTAATGATGCTTTTTGGAGTTGTTCTCATTATTTTCAAGGTTTCTTCGCCTCAATCCACATCTTCACAGCTAACGCTATCTGCAACCTAAATTTTTTGTAAAAGTTCTACTAAACCTTTATTCTTTACGGGTAGTAGGTCAAAAAATATTTTCCGGAAAGAAACTTTTTATGGTCAGCTATAATTCTAAAGCATTCTTTAAGGATTTTTTCTTCAAGTTCTGTTAATTCTTCAGGCTTTATGTAGTTATCCGGCTCCTCTTTAGCTAAGTATTGGTTTAGCTGATGTTTAAGTCTTAAAATTGAAAGAAACTGGTAGGCTTCCTTAAGCTCATTACCAGTTTCCTCAGATAAAACCCCTCTTTTTATAAGAGAGTTTATACGTTCAAGTGTGTTTGTAACAGGAATTTTAGCTTCAAAAGCTAAAGCTTTTACACCATTAACTATTGGCAGTAAACCTTGAGTTTTAACATCAATCCCTCTCTTCCCATATTTTATTCTTCCAAGAAAAGTCATGGGTATAGCTACCATAGTTATTGTTTCAGCTAAAGCTCTAGCTGCAGTTGCACTTGATTTTTCAATAACATAGCTTCTCAAATTTTCAGCTAACTTTTCATCGCCATAAACAGGTCTTAGGTCAAGAAATAACGCTAAGTTTAGAAGGTTTTCACCTTCAGGCTGATTTATCCAAGAATCAAAATACTTTTTCCATTCTTCAAGACTCTTTCTCCACATAGGATTTGAAGCCATATATCCAGCTTTACATTTTGGCACTCCAAGTTTCTCAAGAAAGTCATTAACTGTTAAAGCTAACTCCTCAATTACCTTCTCATTTTTTTCAGTATCATCATAGATTATAGCATTATCCTGGTCTATGCGGAATGTTTGCTCCCTTCTTCCTCCGCTACCTGCTGTTATCCAAACATATCGAATAGGCTTCCATAAACCTTCTTCCTCCAATTTTTTCTCAGCAAACTCTATAATTTTTCTTGTAAACATGTCGTTAATCTCTGTAAGAAGTTCAGATATTTCATAGAAGCCAGCTCCACGGTTAAGAAGAAAAATTATTGCCTTTATTGTTTGCTCATAAAGCTTTTTCAGCTCATCAACACTATTAGCTTTAACTATTCTTTTTGAAAGAATTGTTAACGAGTAGGTTGGCTCCATAGCTAAAAGTAAATCTTTTGCTGTTATAACCCCCCTAATATGTGTTGTGTTGCTAACAACAACAAGATGGTTTATAGTTTTTGAGATTAGAAGAAGATAAGCATCATGAATTGAACTATTCTCGTTTATACATATAACAGGGCTACTCATAACTGTTGAAATAGGCTCTGTAGAGCTAATATTCTCAGCAATAATTTTTCTAAGATCTTTAGCGGTAATGATACCTAACGGTTTTTTCTCCTTATCTACAACTATTATCGACCCAACTTCTTCTTTCCGCATAAGTCTAACAGCATCTTGAATTGATGTATCTAAGGTGCATAAAACAGGTTTTCTTGTAAGAATGTCTCCAACCTTACTAACAATCAAGTATTTTTCTGGTAATTTTATAAGTTCTCCACCATAAAGCCTATAAAGACTAGTAAGCCTTTTTTCAAAAAGATTTATGTAGAAACTTGAAAAATCTCTGTTTAAGTTAAACACTCTTCTAAAATCTTCACAAGGAACAAGTATACAAACAGAATCCTCCTCAACTAAAGCATTTGCTCTTACAGGTTTACCTGAAATTGCTGATGCAACACCAAAAGCTTCCCCAGGTATCACATACTCTAAAACATGAGAGTTTATGGTTAAAACAATAAACCCCTCATAAAGTATGTAAAGCCATTTTACTGGGGGGTCTTCTACACGAAAAACAGTTTCTCCTTTTTTAAACTTCTTAAGAGAAACATTTTGAGTTAGAATCTTTATTTCTTCCTCTTTTAGAAAGGAGAACGGGATGTGGGTGGAGAGAAATTTTTGTATTTCAGCTTTTTTCAACCTATTTCTAATTTTTTTTGGTTTTTCATCCTACTTATTCTTTCCTAGTAGGGGAAAGGGAGGTTATCCAAAAAAGATTTTAGGTTAAGTTACTAGAAAAAGGGTTGATGAGATTTGCTTAACCTGTCTGACAAAAAACCTGTTGTTCATATTGATGTTTTAACACCAAAACAAGTCTTATTTTTTGAGAAGATAATCAAAATGTTAGAAGATCTGGATGTTGAAGTTTTAGTTACTTCTAGAAGATATAGGGAAGTAGACCAGCTTCTAGAGTTAAAAAAACTTAAAACTTACGTTGTAGGCTCCCATGGCGGTAAAAGTTTAGAGAAAAAACTTGTTTCAAGTTCTCAGAGAATTCTTAAGCTTACAAAACTTCTACATAAAATTAAACCTAATGTTTCTGTTTCTCATTCTTCACCTGAAACTGCAAGGGTTAGTTTTGGTTTAGGTATACCTCATCTATGTGTAAACGATTCTCCTCATTCAGAGGCTGTTGCAAGGTTAACAGTCCCCTTATCAAAAAAACTTTTAACCCCCTCCATTATCCCGTTAAAAGCTTGGCTTAAGTTTGGTTTAAACAAAAAACTAATTGTTAGATACAAAGCTTTAGATCCTGTTGTTTGGCTTAGAGGCTTCCAGCCAAACCCTAAAATCTTAAGTCAACTAGGAATTTCAGCTAGCGAAACTATGGTGGTTGTTCGTCCAGAGGAAACCTACGCATCCTATCTGCTTAAACAAACTGGTGGAAGATTTGTTTATATGAAAATTGTGGAGAGACTTTTAGAAGAATTAGATAAAGATGTTGTTTTAGTTGTTTTACCTCGATATAAAGAGCAGTTAGACATTCTAAAAAGAACTTTTAACGGGAGGATTATTGTCCCTGAGAGGGTTATAGATGCAACAAGTTTACTCTTTTATAGCTCTATTTTTGTTGGTGGAGGTGGAACTATGAATACTGAAGCAGCCTTACTTGGAGTTCCAACATTCTCATTCTACCCTGGAAAACCAACCTACATTGAAAAATTTCTCTCTAAGAAAGGTCTTTTAAAAAGGGTTGTTAACCCAAAAAGTCTTACCAGAAAAATTGTTAAAACTCTTAAAAATCTAGATGAAGTTAAAAAAGTTTGTACCTTAAAAGCTAGAAAGCTTATTTTAAATATGGAAGATCCTGCGAAGGTTGTTGTTAAAACTATTTCTGATTACCTCTAGATTTTGAGATTTCAGACCAAAAAAGCATATAAAAAAGCTTTTTGAAAAAAATCAAGATTAAACCTATAACCACAAGCACCCCAAACCAGACAATTAGATCTGCTAAGACTGGAGGAAAATGGTGGGGTAGGTTTCCCTTAATCCATGGCATATAAATTCTTGCCAAAATCCAACTTGACAGATTAAAAATCACCCAGAAAAAAACCATTAAAAACGCTATTTTTATGGTTATTCCTCTAAACATTTAAACCACCATAAGAATTGCTGTTGCAAAAGCCAAAAAACCTGAAAAAACGCTTAAGACTAGGAATGCTTTTACAACCTCATATTCTTTTAAAGGTGAAGAGGCAACTAAAAGTCTTGTTAAAGTGATTGGAGCATCTTTTGAAAAATTTGCTTTTAAAGAATAATCCTCAAGCAAAATTATTGGTCTTATTTTAATTTCATGTCTTTCACGAACTCCACCTAAACTTGTTAAGGTTAAGGAGCCGTTAATAAGGGCAGGTAGTAAAGCAAAAAGGGTTACAATTTCCATTCTACCTATAATTGCTGCAGCTGCAAAAGCAGCACCTACGCTTAAGCTTCCAGCATCTCCTGAAAAAACTTTTGCTGGATATTTATTATATAGGTAAAACGCATATGTGCATGAGGCTATAGCTGCATACATTAAGACTGCTTCAAATCTTCCAAGAAAAAAAGCTATAACCGTTAAAAAAACAGCGGAGATTGTTGCGGTTCCAGCCATAGAACCGTTTAAAACATCAATCATGTTGGTTGCGTTTGCTAAGACAGTTACAAAAACAGGAACAAAAATAAGCGGATAAAGAACTGTTAACCTTAATCTTCCTATAAACGGTAAAGCAGGATAGGGATAATAAACACCTAAAACAAGAATAGGGATTGATGCTAATGCTGCTAAAACTATTTTATGCCATGCACCCCAACGTTTAAACCAATCCAGAATACCAATCACACAAGCAATAGAAACTGTTAAAATGTAAGCTAAAAAATCTAGACTTGGAAGATAAAATAGTAAAAAAACAGAGCATATAATTAAACCAAAAACTATAGATAAACCTGCCATCTCAGGGATTTTTGGTTTGGTTGGCTTATGAACATCAACACCAATAATACCCTTCCTACGTAAAAAATCCGCTAAAAATGGTGTTATTGTATAAACAGACAAAAAACCTAAAACAACAGTGACCACCAATCTAATAAAAAAAGAAATATCAATTATTTTAACCACATCTCCAAGAGACCCTTACATTATATGTTTCGACCTTAAAACACTAAAGTTAACCTCTTTATATGGGCAGACAAAAACCTTACTAGCTAACTTTACATTGTTAGCGATAGTTACACCCTCTCCAATAACAGAACCTTTTCCAATCCTAACATTTTCACCCATAGACACATTATCTCCCACAATAGAACTGGTTACGGCTGAGCCTGATTCTACGGTTATACCGCTAAACAGTACAGACTCCCTTATTCGACAACTTTTCCCTATAGAAACATTTTCACCTATTACTGTGTAGGGACCTATTCTTGACCCTTCACCTATTTTTGTGTTTGAACCTATTATGGTTGGAGGTATAATCTTTACATTAGAAGCCAACTCAACATTTTCACCTATTTTAGGCTGGTTTTTTGCTGTCTGCTCTAAAACTTTAAAGTTTGCAGCCATATAGTCTTCTATTTTACCTATATCCATCCAAAGACCAGTATGCTTATACCCAAAAAGTAGCCCTTGCTCTGCAAGAACAGGGAAAACCTCTCTTTCAATTGAATGTCTTCCTTCTTTCAAGTATCCAAAAATTCTTTGGTCTGTTAGATAAACTCCAGCATTAATGTTTTTACTTACACCTTCTTTTTGCTCTGGTTTTTCAATAAACTTTAAAACTTTTCCATCCTGATTTGTTTCAACAACACCATAGCGACGGGGGTCCTCCACCTCAAAAAGAGTTAAAGTTAAAACAGCACCCCAACGAGACACCTGTTCATCATGAACCTTTTTAAGCTCGTCAAAATTAACGTTAGAAAAGATGTCTCCATTAAGAATCAAAAGTTTTTCTCCTTCTTCTAAAGATAAAACTTTTTCTGCAAGCTTTATTGGGCCTCCTGTTCCTAGTGGAGTTTTCTCCTGAGAATAAAGAATCTTTAAACCATATTTTTCATCACCACAAAAACTTCTAATCATATCAGCCCTATAGTTAACAGCTAAAACAACCGTAGAAACACCTACACCACTAAGTCTTTCTAAAACCCATTCTAAAAGTGGTTTGTTTGCGATTGGAAACAGAAGCTTAGGTTTTGTGCAGCTTAAAGGTCTAAGTCTTGTTCCATATCCGCCAGCTAAAATTAAAGCTTTCAAGACTTTCTCAGCCCCCCTTTCCATAGACAAATCTGATTTTACTTTACAATCTTCTTAAAAATTTCTGAGTTACGGTTTTCATGGTTTTTAGTCAGACATGTAGGAGTTAACATCTTTAAAGTTAAATTTTTCTATGTCTAAAATGTTTAAGGCAAAGTTTAACAGTTTTCTTCTAATCTCATAGGCTAAGGTTGGATACCAAACAGGATTTGCTAAAACAAGGCTTCTCCAAGCATAAAAAGGTTGAATCACCTCTAAAACTTCCTCATCACCAGTTTTACTCAGATAGTTTTCCATAAAAAGATTAAAAAGTTCTTTGAAAGGACCGTTAAGCTTTTTGTAGGTTTGAAGTGAGAAAAAGATGTAGTTGATTGTTAAAGATGAAACATCATCAGCTGCTTCACCCCATTCACCCCGACTTCTATCCAAAACCTTAAACTTTACTCCACTTTGAAAGATGATGTTCCATGGATGGAAATCTCCATGAACCTGACATAAACGATAGGTTTTATTTTTTAGTTTCCATCTCCAATCCAAACATTTTTTCTCTATTGCTTTAAGCTCATTAACATTTACAAAGTCCTGGTTTAAAGGATAATTGTCTATTAAACCCATAATACATTCACCATGTCCAATAAGGTCGCGGATACGTCTTACATAAAGTTTAGGTGCATTCTTCTTTTTAGAGTGGATTTTTACAAGATAATCTGATAAAACCTTACAACGTGAAACATCCAAAGGTTGAAGTTTCTTTTTTTCAGAAATTTCTTCTAAATCATAATGATACTCTTTTCCATCTACTTTTTCAACAAGAATAAAAAACTCTTCAAATCCATCTAAAGACTTAAGTTTTCCATCCTTTGTAAAGACTCCAATATCTAAAGCTTTTGCATGTTTAGCTAACCTGTTATAGGTTAGGTAGGCTAAGATTAGGTTTTGAGCTCTATCAGATGGGTAGTCATGACCAAAACTATCTTTTCGCATGGTTTCAAGAACAGCTGCATGTTTCTTTTTACCAATCTTAAACTCTAAAAGATATGGTTTACCATAACCAAAACCTTTAAGCTCCATTTTTGGTTTTACGGGTTTTTTCTGCCCAATTTCACCAAAATAGGTAAGTTTAACCTTTGAGCCATAAAGAGTTAAAAGATATTCTTGAACAGATTTTAGTCTTAGAGAAACCATTCTTCCACCAAACACAAGTAAACATGATAAGACTTAAAACAATTTTTGCTAAGAAAAAATAAGTCTAAAGATTAAACTTTTTACTTAAAACAGAAAGAATTTTTTGAGCACACTGCTCTGGTGTTAGTTTATCTGTTTCAACAACAACTTCAGGGTTTATGGGTTCTTCATATGGAACACCTAAGCCTGGAACAGTTTTACTTTCCCCTTTAAACCCTTTCTCATATATTTTTGTTGGAGCTCCAAAAGTTTTCTTTCTTCTTCTTTCTCTTTGGATGCATAGGTTAATCGGACATTTAACATAAACCTCCATAAACCTTCTAATTTGTTTTCTTGCCTTCTCACGGTAACTTCTTCTATTTCCAGTTGCATCTATTAGAACATTTACACCGTTTAACGCTAACAGTTTTGCAATAAAAACAAGTGTTTCATAAACAATTTTTCTTTCTTCTTCAGTATAGGTTGGTTTTGGTGTTAAAACTTTTCTAAGCATATCTGAAGATAAAATTTGAGTTTTAACACCCTTTTTACTAAGCTTTTTTGCTATTAGTCTTGCTAATGTTGATTTACCTGAGCCTGGTAGACCTGTTAACCAAATAACCCATCCACCCAGTTTAACTTTCAAACAATTTAACACTCCAAGAAAGCTAGTTAGACTTTTCCTGTAAAAGAGAGAAAACTAAAAAATTTGGAAGGTTAATCTTTTTCTTTCTGAAGTTCTGGCAGAATTTTTTCAAAGTAGTCAAGTGTTTCAGGGTTTACTATAGCATCCCTATTGGTAACAGGTCTTCCATTAATGATGTTTGAAACAGCAATCTCAACCTTTTTCATGTTGAAGGTATACGGGATATCTGGAGCTTCAAGAATTAATGCTGGTATATGTCTAGGAGAGGCTTCCTTCCGTAAAGCTTTTCTTATCTTCTCCTTTAACTCAGATGTTAACCTATAGCCTGGATTAAGCTTAACAAAGAGAATAATACGTTGGTCACCCTTCCAGTTTTGACCTACCGCTAAACTATCAGCAACTTCAGGTAGTTTTTCAACCACATTATATATTTCAGCTGTACCTATACGTACCCCGGAAGGTTTTAGAGTTGCATCCGAACGTCCATAAAACGTTATTCCTCCAGTATCACTATGAATCTCAATAAAATCTCCATGTCTCCAAACTCTTTTATCCGGATAAAACCTAAAATAAGCATCTAAATATTTCTCATTGTTAGGGTCATTCCAAAAGTATAAAGGCATACTAGGGGCTGGTGCTTCACAAACAAGTTCACCAGGCCTATCATACACAGGTTCCCCTTTCTCATCATAAGCCTTTATTTTCATACCTAAGGATGGTGCCTGAATTTGACCTGCATAAACCGGAAGTGTAGGGGTTCCTTCAGCAAAACAACCGTTAATATCTGTGCCGCCGGAAATAGAGTTAAAATGTAGGTCTTCTTTAACCTCTTTATAAACCCACTCAAAACCTTCAGCTGAAAGCGGTGAACCTGTTTGAGTTATCTCCTTTAAAGTTGAAAGGTCACATTCTTTTTTAGGTTTAGCCTCCACACTTCTTAAAGCATTAATGTAGCTTGCACTACAACCAAGAATTGTTATTTTTTCCTCATCAATTAACCTCCAAATCGTGTAAGGGTCGGGGTAAAGAGGATTTCCATCGTAAACAACTATAGTGGCACCTAAAGCTAGGTTTGGAGCCATCCAGTTCCACATCATCCAGCTTGGGCTGGTTATATACATGTGTATATCTCCATATTTCACGTCAACATGAAGCACCAACTCTTTTAACTGGTTTACAAGTATACCCGCAACACTTTGCACCATACATTTCGGTTTTCCTGTTGTTCCTGAGGTAAACATTATGTAGAGTGGATGGTTTGCCTCCACCTGTTCAAACCTAATTTTTTTCTCAGGTGAAAGAAAGTCTTCATAGTAGATGCTGTTTGGAACACTGCTTAAATCAAGTTTTTCTTGAAGATAAGGAACCACAACAACCTTCTTTAGGGAAGGAATCCCCTTAGCCACAGTTTCCACGTTTGACAAAAGACTAAAAGTTTTCCCCTTATACCAGTATCCATCCACAGTAAAAAGAACCTTAGGTTCTATCTGAGAAAACCTATCAACAACAGCCACAGGACCAAGCTCACTTCCACAAGAAGACCAAACAGCTCCAATACTTGTTGCTGCAAGCATAGCAATATAGGTTTCAGCAATATTAGGCATGTAGGCTGCAACACGGTCTCCTGGTGAAACCCCAATCTCACGTAAAGCATTAGCTAAACGTGCAACCTGCTCATAAAGCTCAGCAAAAGTTACAACTTTTCTTGATCCGTCTTCAGACCTTGCTATAATAGCAGGGCGATTATCTTTAAACCTTAAAAGGTTCTCAGCAAAATTTAGTTTTGCACCAATAAACCATCTTGCACCAGGAAATTTGTTTAGGTCGTCAACAACCTTCTCATATTCATGCGAAACTTTAACCTTTAAAAACTCCCATGCAGCAGCCCAAAAATCAGGTATTTTTTCAATAGACCAGTCATATAACTGCCAATAAGATTCTATGTTAAGGTCATACTTTTTATTTACAAACTCAATAAAACTTGTCATGTTAGCTTGTTTTATACGTTCTTCAGAAGGCTTCCACAATAGTTTACTCAAAAAACGGTTAGCCTCCTCTTTTAATCAGTTTGGGATTGCTATATTGATTAAGGTTACCTTGAATATTTTAGCTTTCTCTTTGTTGGGAAGGCTAAAAATTATATGTTTTAGGTTAGGTAAAAATAAAGTTTAAGGACTATTAGGATAAATAACTGTTAATGTGAATATAATGAGTAACCCTGAAAAATTTGTGTTTGTAAAAGTTAACGGTTCTTCTTATGAGCGAGGCTACAAACACGGAAGTGAAGTAAAGAATATTATTAAGCAAAACCTATCCTACTACTTTAACTATTGGAAGAGACGTTTTAACCTAGAAAAGGAGACAATTTTAAGAAAGGCTGAAAAGGTTAAGGAGGCTATCGAAAAATTTGATTCGTCGATATTTGAGGAGATTAAGGGTGTTGCTGACGGTTCTGAAACATCCTTAAATGAGATTATTGCATTAAATTCAAGATACGAGTTTGTATGGGCTACCACATCTAGAGCTGCTTGCACATCCGTTTTAGCTCTTCCAGAAGTTACTGTTAACAAAAACGTTTTACTAGGTCAAAACTGGGACTATAAACCACCACTACTAGAAGGCAACATTCTTCTTCGAATAGAAAGAAGAGATGGACCTAACATTATAACGCATGTTGAGGCTGGCTGTATTGGTAGAAATGGTTTTAACTCTAAAGGTGTCGGTTTATGTATAAATGCTTTAGTCTCTAGTAATGATAAGTTTGAGCCTAAAGTTCCTTTTCATGTTTTATGTAGAAGTATTTTAGATTCCGAAAGTTTGAGTGAAGCTGTTGGAAGAATAGTTGGTAGTGAGAGGTCTTTATCCTACAATTTTTTGATAGCTTGTAGTGAAGGTGTAGCTGTAGACATAGAACTCTTACCAGAAAAATCTTTTAACCATATTCTGCCTGAAGACGGTTTTATTGTGCATACAAACCACTTTTTAAGAATAAAAACGTTTGATGATGAATTTATTAAGGTTATACCTGATACGCTGATTAGGTATCAAAGAGTTAAAAACCTATTAAAAGCTAAGGAAAAAGTCGACTGTGAGGATCTTATGAATATCTTTAGAGACCATGTTAACTATCCTAACTCTGTGTGTAGACATCCAGACCCTAAGTTAGGTGAAGATGATCAGATTGCAACTCTTTCCTCAGTTATAATGGATTTAAGTGGTATGAGGATGCTTATAACAAAAGGTCAGCCATGTAAAAGCAGATACCAAGAACTAAAAATGGGTTAGCTAAAAATAGACACCAAAAAATAGGGGGATTTTTTGTTTAGTAGGGGACAAAAGTTAAACCCAGAGCAAAGGGTATAGAGGCAAATATAAGACAGCCGATACAGTATCCAAAGATATCTCTTGCCCTAGTTCCGGTTATACCTAGAAGTGCTATAGCCCAGAATGGTTGGAATAGGTTTGTCCAAGCATCACCTGCAGCATAAGCTATAATCGATTTACCTAAGGGAACATTAAGCATACCAGAGGTTCTTGTAATTATCTCTCCGATAGTAGCCCATTCACCACCACCAGAAGGTACAAAAAGGTTTATGAGTCCAGCTAACCCCCAACACAAAACTGGCCATGTTAAGGGTGTGGCTCCTCCTGCCAAAGCTTTAGCTATAACTGTTGCTAGGTTTGGACCGCCAGCAACAACATAAGAAAATCTTAGGATACCCATTATACCTGCATAAAACGGGAATTGGAGAATAATCCCTGCAACTGCTGGTGTTGCTCTAGCAATAGCACGCATATAGGCTATAGGATTCATGTATAACAGAAAACCTATCAGGATAAAGCAGAAGTTTAAAGAGTTTAGGTTTAGACCTCTCATAAACCCTAAGGCTCCAAACCACCAAGCCATAGCTATAATAGCAAAAATAGCTGTTATTCCAGCAAGAATTTTGCTGTTTTCAAGTTTGTCAGCAATCGTTACTTTTTCAGGTTTAGCTGCTTTTGCTTCTTCTTCCTCCTTTTTAACAACTTCTAGAATGTGAGGTGCTACAACATCTATACCTCTACATGCTTCAGCACGTTTAGGAGCT
>CAZAHF010000007.1:0-20343 GCA_964484995.1 uncultured Candidatus Bathyarchaeia archaeon
GTTTTATGGGTAAACTTTTATTTACTGGTTAGTCTAATTGGACTAGTAACCGTCTAGACATAAGGGTTTAGCCTTGTCCATGTATAAGCATCTTAGAGAACTTTGGAAGTCTCCCCATAAAACTGGTTTAGCTGAAATTATTAGACAAAGAGCCATAAAATGGCGTAGAGGACCAACCATAGCCAGAGTTGAAAAACCTTTAAGACTTGATAGAGCAAGAGCCTTAGGCTATAAGGCAAAACAAGGGTTTGTTGTTGTTAGAGTTAGAATTAGACGTGGAGGCCTAAGAAAACAAAGACCTAAAGCTGGAAGAAGACAAAAAAGAATGGGTGTTCTCAAATATACCCCGGCAAAAAGTCTTCAACAAATAGCTGAAGAAAGAGTTGCAAAAAAGTATCCTAACCTAAAAGTTTTAGGCAGCTACTGGATATGGGAAGATGGAAAATATAAGTGGTTTGAAGTTCTTCTAGTTGACCCACATCACCCCGTAATAAAAAACGATGAAAAAATGGTTAGAATGATTGGTGGAAAATATTTAAAAGCCTACCTAAAAGGAGAACTCTAACCTCTTACAGTTGAAGGTTTACTTGTAGGCTAACCATTCTTTCCCTAAAATTTCTCTTGCAACTATAAGCTTCATAATTTCTGTTGAACCTTCAGCCAAACTATAAGACCTAACACCCCTTAAAGCTTTTTGCTCCTGACAGTCTTTTGAATAGCCAAACGCACCCTGCCACTGCATAGCATCATTTATAGCCTCAAAAGCCCAGACAGGAGCTAACATTTTAGCCATAGCTGCAGCCTTACTAACCTCAAACCTTGAAAACTTTTTCTCCTTCTGCTCCTTCCAATACATCCATAAAGCCTTATAGGCTAATTCCCTTACAGCCTCAAGTTTTGTGTAATGTTCAGCTAACCTAAACTGGATAGCCTCATAAACCGCAACCTTCCGCCCAAAAACCTCTCTAGTCTTCATATAGGAGATAGCATTTTCAAGAGACCTAAAAGCTGCACCAACACAAACAAGAGCTATTAAGGCTCTAGCAAACTCATATCCCTCATGAATAATGTAAAATCCTCTATTCTCCTCACCAAGCAGATAATGTTTAGGTATCCTAACATTCTCCATGGTAAAACCTCCCCAAGAAACTCCTTCCCTACCAAGCTCCTCAAGATAGCTTACCGAAATGCCTGGAAGACTTAGAGGCAAAAAGAAGAGAGTCATACCTCTTGTTCCAAGCTCAGGTTTTGATTTAGCTAAGGTTACAAAGCCACCAGTTTTTTCTAAAACCTCTCTAACACCACTAATATACTGTTTTTCACCGTTTACAACATAAAAGTCTCCGTCACGAACTATAGTTGTTCTCATAGAAGCCAAATCTGAGCCTGCATCAGGCTCTGTTGTTGCAACACCAATAAAAGCTTCACCCTTAACAACCTTTGGAAGAAACTCATTTTTAACCTCCTCAGAACCATACTTCTCAACAAGATAGCTATAAACACAAGGAACAAGAAAGAAAACACCTAAAGAACAACTTGAATCTGCTTTACCAAGCTCCTCCGCCACTATTCCAGCAGTCACAGGATCAGCACCAACTCCACCATAGACTGGAGAAACACACATTCCAAGAATGTTTAAATCAGCCATTTTTTTAATAAGCTCCTCAGGAATCCTCTTCTCCTTCTCAATTTTTTCAAGCCTAGGCTCAATCTCTTTTTTACCAAACTCCATCAAACTTTTTCTTAACATTTCCTGCTCATAGGTAAAACTATAATCTACCATTTCACCCACACCACATGCTAAATTTTTACATTAACAAAAACTTATAATGTTTGTTAGCTTGTTTTTATCCTACCAACAAAAATATATTCGTTTACAGCCGGATCATCTAAAACATCTCCTTTAAAACCAGCCTTCCCGATAAGAGACCTAAACTTATCAAGACTAATCTTTACCTTAAGATAAGTTGCTACTACTAACGCATCTTTCTTTACCACCCTTCTAATCTCATCTAAAGTTTTTTCTGGTTTAGGAAGATTTTGAAGAACAGTAAACAGCACACATGAATCAAATAGGCTACTTGGAAAAGGCAGATAATCAATATCTCCACAAATAAGAAAGATGTTTGGTTTCCCAGAAAATTTTTTCTTAGCCTCATCTAAGACTCCACGTGAAATATCAACTCCAAAAATTAAACATTCTTTAGATTCTTTACCTAAGAAAGCTTCAAATAAACCCGTTCCACAACCAGCATCCAAAATTTTACCGTTAAACCTAAAAACGCCAAGATTTAAAGCTAACCTAAACTTTTTTCTTTGCTCCTCACCATAAAGCTCATCATAAGACCTAGCAATCTTATTATAAAAATTTTGTACATCCCTTTTTTGAGCTAATTGAATATTCATTTTTCACATCTAAACCAAAAAATCACTAAGCTTTTTTGTCTTCTCCAACTTTAAAACCTCATAACATTTTTTTAGAGATATAGGTTTAAACTCAAGCCTTCTTGAAGCAACCAAAAGCTGAGCCTCTTTCTGAATTTCTGGAGCGACTAAAATTCCACGTATAGGACGATTAACCCTTCTTTCTAAGGCTTTAACATAACGTTCAAGCTGAAAAACAGCATCTTTTCCGGCTGGAACACGTTTAATTTCAACAACCACAAGATTCCCATTAGAGTCTTCACCTAAAACATCCACAAACCCAGATTCACCAAGTTCTTTTTCAGATGAAATAGGTCGAAAACCTTCCTCAACAAGGTTTGGTGAAGTAAGAATAGCTTTTTTAATATCAAACTCAGAAACATAAAGAGAAAATTCTCCGGTATCAGTTAAACTTGAAACCAAAATATGGAAAATCTCATTAAAAAATATGTTAAGAGTTTCTTTTGGATGAAGCCTTGTAGCTTTAATCTTAAGCTCCTCAGCCAAAACTTCAACTTGAAAAATACATCCTGGAGGCTGCCAGTTTACAGGCTCATAACCTGTAGGCCGATGAACTAAAACAGAACCATCAGTTTTTATGATAACCAAACGGTTTCCCCACTCAAGGGTTGAGGAAGCTCTTCCCTCATAGTCAACTCTACAATTACCAAAAATAACTATAAGCATATGTTTTATTACAGCTTCTTGAATTAGAGAAGCAGCCTCTTTAAGTGTCGGGTTTTGATGAGTTAGAAAAGACAAGGCTCCCCTACTAAAACTTAACCTTACAAGACATTTTTATCTTTACAAACCAAAAATAAAATTTTAAAATAGAATTTTTGGGGTGAAGTTAACCCAGCTGCCGGTAGATTTTTTCCAGATTCCTTTTTACTTTTTCTCCTACCTTCATGTAGAGGCTATTACCTTTTGAGTCTATGGTTACTGTAACAGGCCCAAAATCTTCAACCCTAAGCCGCCATACAGCTTCAGGCATTCCAAGGTCAAGCCACTCAACACCCTCAACCTCTTTAATGTTTTTTGCTGCAAGAACACCAGCTCCACCAGTAAAGTGACAGTAAACAGCGCCAAAACGTTTTAAGGCTTCAGCAACCTCCCCACTCATTCCACCTTTACCAATAATAATTCTAACCCTAAAATTTTCAAGAAGTTTTGGTGTTGTAAGATTCATTCTTGTGCTTGTTGTAGGTCCTGCTGAAACAACAGTCCACTTATCGTTTTCCCTCCGCATTATAGGACCTACATGAAAAATAACTGCACCATCAAGATTAAACGGAAGCTTCATACCTTTCTCAGCATACTCAAGAATTCTTTTATGAGCCTGATCTCTGGCAGAAAAAATTGTTCCTGTAATGTACAGGATATCCCCCACATTTAGCTTTCTAACATCCTCCTCCTTTATTGGTGTTTTTAACCTGTACTCAACCAAACCTTTCACCTCCAAAATTAAACTATAAATTCAAACGAGCCGTCTAAGCCTATTCTTGCTGCAGCTCTCCTATCAGCCCAACACTGGAAGTATACAGCCACTGGTAAGGTTGCCGTATGGCAGTGTGCATACTCAATTTTCACATCTAAACATGTTGTTTTTCCACCAAGACCCATAGGCCCTATACCTGTCTGGTTTATTAAGTTAAAAAGCTCATCTTCAAGGTTTGCAACATCCTTATCTTGGTTTCTGCTACCTATAGGTCTTAGTAGGGCAAGTTTTGCAAGCTTAAAAGATATTTCAACAGTTCCACCTAAACCAACACCAACAACAGTTGGTGGACATGGCTGCGCTCCAGCTTTAACCACAGTATCCACAACAAACCTCTTTATTCCTTTAACACCCAAACCTGGTGTTATCATAGCCAATGCACTCATGTTTTCTGAGCCTCCACCTTTAATAGAAGCTAAAAGTTCAACATAGTCTTGGTCTGTATAAACCCATTCTATATGAGGAATATGTTCACCAACATTTGTCCCCGTATTTTTACGTGTTAAAGGATGAACAGCATTAGGTCTTAAGGGGATTGTTTCTGTCGCTTTAATTGTTGCATTAATTAAAGCCTTTTTTACTTCACTAAAATTTTCAATTTCCCTAGCCTTTATGTAAAAGGAAATCATTCCTGTATCTTGACATAAAGGTTTACCTAGCTTTTCGGCGCTTTCAATATTGCTAAGAATATTTTTTAACTCTGTTTTAGCTGTTAGAGAATCTTCTTTCTCATAAGCCAACTTTAAGGCTTCTTTAACATCTTTAGGTAGCTGAGTTGCAGCTTTACTTAGAAGTTTAACAGCAACCTCTTCAAGAACCTTAGGGTTTAGCCTCATCTATAACACCTCAACCCTGTTTAAAGAATATTTTTACCGTTCTCCCCCCTTTAACTTTATTCAACAGTTCTTAAATAAGAGTAGATAGAAACTCATCCTTGATAAGTGGGTGGGGAATTATACTTTGGGTAGTAGTGAAAAAGAAAGAAGCGAAATTAGGTATAGAAGTATAGAGGATATACCTGGTGTTGGACCTGCAACAGCTGAAAAGCTTAGGAGGATGGGATATTCAACCATAGAGTCTCTTGCAACAGCAAGTCTTAAAGAGCTTACCCAGTTTTTAGGTGAAAAAACTGCTTATGCAATTATTACTGAGGCAAGAAAACATGTTATTTCTGTTCCATTTATGAGGGCTGATGAGTATATGAGGATACGTAGGTCTGTGGAAAAACTTACAACTGGAAGTGTAAAGCTTGATGAGCTGCTTGGAGGCGGACTTGAAACTCAAGCAATAACAGAAGTTTATGGTGAGTTTGGAACTGGAAAATCTCAAATATGCCATCAAATTTGTGTTACGGTTCAGCTTCCAAAAGAAGAAGGTGGACTTGATGGTGGAGCACTATATATAGATACAGAGAATAGTTTTAGACCTGAAAGAATTGTTCAGATAGCTAAACGTTATAATTTAGACCCGGAAAAGGTTTTAAGTCGAATAGTTTATGCTGAAGCTTTAACAGCAGACCATCAGATGTATTTGCTTGATAATGCTGATACTCAGCTTAAAGAACATAATGTTAGACTTATAATAATCGATTCGCTTGTAGCCCACTTTAGAAGCGAATATGTTGGTAGAGAAATGCTTGCTGAAAGACAGCAAAAACTAGAAAGACATCTACATAGGCTTGTTAGGTTAGCTAGAGCTTTTAATGCTGTTGCATTTATAACAAACCAGGTTATGGCTAAACCAGATTCCTTCTTCTCGGATATCGAGCCTACAGGAGGCCATATTTTAGCTCATACAAGCCATACAAGAATTTTTCTTAGAAAATCTCCCCAGCCAGGAGTTAAAATTGCAAGACTAGTTGTAAGCCCAACCCTCCCAGAAGGAAAAGAATGTCTTTTTAAAATTACAGAAAACGGTATTGAGGACGTTGAAACAGAAAAAGGCGGCAGGTAGGCGTTTAAACTGATTTCAAAAATTTTTGCTAAAAGATTTTACGAGTTAACTTTAAAAAGAGATTTTGCTGGAGCTGAAAGAGTTCTTGAAAAAATTAAAGAAAAAGCCTCAAAATCAGGTTGGGATAAAGGCTATATTTTTGCTTTAGAAGGAATGCTTTTAGCATATAAAAATAAGGATGACAACTATCTTTTTATTAATAAGCTTCAACCAAACAAAGAATATCTTCAAAAAATAAGGAAAGATTTTGAGGAGAAAGCTAGAAATATTTTGATAAGCTCGGATTTTGATAGAGGATTTTTTTCTGCATGGCTAGATTTAACAAACCATCTCCTAAAAACAAATATTTTAGAAGACTTATCTAAGACAAAGAACATAAAAACTGATATTAGTTAAGCAAAGAAAAGTTTTGTAAGTGTATAAAAGAAAACCCAAAAAACAAACCAAGCTATAAAATAGGCAAAAACTCCATAAAAAGCTAAATCTCTCCCCCTTTTTGGAAGCTGTTCAAGTTTAATCCTCAAAAGAGGTCCTGCAATAAGATAGGTTAAGACATAAAAACCAACAGCCAGAATAAAAGCTAACCCATAACTTCCATGAAAAAATCCTAGCTTATCTAGGTAAGCACATAAACCTGCAACAAGAACTGCTATGGAGTATCTAAACCACCAAAGTTTTTCTGTTGGCTTCAATAGTCACCCACTACACATATAACTTTCTTATAACCGTTAACTTTAAGGTAAATTTATTTCTGCAACTAGAATATATAAATCACTCTTCTAACCTTTTCTATTTTTAGGTTGAGTTTTCATTGTCTAACCTACCAAAAAAGAAAACTAGTCTAAGCAGTCTTGAAATTTCAGTTTTATGTAAAGAGTTAAATGAGAAAATAAGGGACTACTATGTTGAAAACATTTATCATCCAAACCTTTTAACCCTACTTTTAAGGCTTAATAAGCCAGCTTCCCCCACAAGACAGCTAGTTGTTGAAGCAGGAAAAGCTGTTTACCTTACAACCTACACTGTGGAAAAACCAAGCAAACCATCAGTTTTCTGTTCAACCCTAAGAAAGTATCTATTAAATGGAAAAATTAAGAAAATTGAGCAGCCAAACTTTGAAAGAATACTTGTTTTTTATATTTCAACTTCCCATGGGAACTTTAAGCTTATTGTTGAGCTTTTTGGTAAGGGTAACATCATTTTAGCTGACAGAGAAGAAAAAATTCTTCAAGCCCTTACCTACAGAAAAATGAGGGATAGATGGATTATAAGAGGTGAAAAATTTAAGCTCCCACCAACAGTAAGTTTAAACCCGGAAAAAATAGGTTTAGATGAGCTTTCCTTTAGATTAAAAGAAGCCGAAGGAGAAGTTGTTAGAGTTCTGTCAAAAACTCTTGGTGTTGGAGGAACCTATACCGAGGAAATATTAAATGTTGCTGGAGTTGAGAAGACATTAACCTCTAAAAGGCTTACAGAAGAGGATATAAAGAAAATTTATGATACGTTAAGAAAGATTTTAGAAAAACGCGACAACCCTAAACCATGCATAGTTTTCACAGATGAAGCCTACCCTTTTGATGTTCTTCCATTCCCATTAACCATCTACAACCAATACAGACACAAGTTTTATTCAACTTTTAATGAAGCACTCGACGAATACTTTACAAAAATTAGGTTTGAAGAAGAAGAGAAAAAAAGAAAAGAAAAACTTTTGGTTCAACTTGAAGAACAAAAAAGAATTCTTGAAGAACAAAAATTAAATCTAGAAAACCTAGAAAAATCTAAAGAAAAGGATAGACTTATAGGTGACCTAATTTTCAGGTTTGCAGGAGAACTTCAAGTCTTAGTCAACCATATTCATAAAATGCTTAAAAACGGAAAGAACTGGGAGGAAATAAAAGAAGAGCTTAATAAGAGGAAAGTTTTAGGTAAACCACCATTTACCTATTTTAGGTCAATAAATCCTAAAGAAAGAGTTGTGGAGGTTTCTGTTGAAAACGTTGATTTTAAGCTAAACCTGGAAAAATCAGTTTACCAAAATGCCACCCTATACTATGAGGAGGCTAAAAAAACCCAGGAAAAAATTTTAAGACTCAAGGAGGCTATGGATAAAACCCTAGAAAAAATAAAGGCTTTAGAAGAGGGAGTAGAGGCTTTTGAAGCTAAACATGAAAAACCCAAAAAGATTCCTGAGAAAAAATGGTTTGAAAAATATCGCTTCTTTTATTCTTCTGAAGGTTTCCTTGTTGTCTCAGGTAAGGATGCTCATTCAAATGAGGCTTTAATTAAAAGGTATACTGAGCCATGGGACCTAGTTTTTCATGCTGACCTTGTTGGAGCACCATTTACCATTATTAAAACTCAGGGGAAAACACCAGACCAAAAAACAATAGAGGAAGCAGCTCAATTTACTGCTTGTTATAGTAGAGCTTGGAAAGACGGCTTCTCGTCGGTAGATGTTTACTATGTGAAGCCAGAACAGTTAAGTAAATCAGCACCTTCAGGCCAATATTTGGGAAGAGGCTCCTTTATTGTAATAGGAAAAAAGAACTATATTCAAAATGTTCCTCTAAAACTTGCTCTTGGTGTTAAATTTAACGAGGAAGCCAAAGTTTATGCTGGCCCACCTTCAGCCATAAAAAAGTTAACAAGCTACTTTGTAGAAATTGTTCCCGGAAAAGAGGAAGCAAAAAAGGTTGCGTTTAAGCTAAGAAAAAAGATTGTTGAGCTTGTATCTAAAGAGTTAAAAGACAAAGCTTTAAAAATACCGTTAGAAAGTTTTATCTCCCTAATACCTTTCGGAAAAGCCTATCTTCCTGAAGACTAACCCTAAACAGTAACTTTTAATCCTAGAAAAACGTTAAAACAACCAGACAAAAAACAGTCTATAATGAGTCTTAGCTGAAACTTAGGGGATAAGAGTAGAATGGTTGGGGAAAGACCTATCGTTAAAGTTAGAGATGTTATGAAATCTCCTGTTATAACTGTACTTGAAAGTGAAACAGCATTAAAAACAGCTAAACTTATGCTTGAAAACAATATAGGCAGTGTTGTTGTTATCGACCTTAACAATAAACCTATAGGAATAATAACAGGAAAAGATCTTGCAGTTAGAGTTATTGCTAAAAGAATTTCACCATCAAAAATAAAAAACAGAGATGTAATGAGTCATCCTGTTGTGATAATTTCACCTGATATTGGTTTAGATGAAGCTACAAAAAGAATGAGAAAGTTTGGGGTTGATAGGCTGCTTGTTATGGAAGAAGGAAAAATTGTGGGAATAGTTACAAGCGCAGAAATCCTAGAAATAACTCCAACCCTTCTGGAAGTTGTCGCTGAAAAAACAAGGGTAACACCAATACCCATTAAAAGTGAGGAAATACCTTTAACGGGATATTGTGAGATGTGCGGTGAATGGTCTGACATGCTAACAGAGGTTAGCGGGAAATATGTTTGTGAGGAATGTAAGGTTGAGCTGGGTGGAGGAGAAACCTAGCAAGGAAAGTTAAACAGTTTTTTTGTCATTTTCAACCCTTTTAACCCAAAACTAACTGGTTTTTGCGGATTCCAAACCTCAACAATTATCTGTTTATCATAGCCAATCTTTTTTAGGGCTTCAACTATAGGTTTAAAGTTAATTTTACCATCTCCTGGAGCAAGATGGTTATCTTTAACCCCAAAGTTATCATGGAGATGAACATGAAAAATATGGTTTCTAAGCTTTCTCTCAACTATTCTTGCAATATGGTTTTCAGGTTTTTTTAAACCAAGTTCACAAGCTGAAATGTATGCATGTCCGATGTCAAGTGTTAAACCTAAACCATCCATTTCTCGGATAAAGCTTAAACCGTCATCAAGCTTATAAAAGAAAAAATATTTAGACTGAATATTTTCTAAGGCTAACAAAATTCCTTCGTCTAGAGCAAACTTTAAACATTCTTTAAGATCCTCAATAAATCTCTTTTTAGCATCCTCAAAAAGTTTTTTAACATGTGGAAATGGACAATATCCTGGATGAACAGTTACAACTTTAGCCTCAATAAGACTTGCAAACTTTAAACATTTTTTTGTTTGAATTAAAGCAGCTTTTCTTCTAACAGGATAAACACTGCCAAGATTAAACTCATAAAAAGATGAGTGAACAGAACATTCAACATTATCCTGACTGATAATGTTCTTTATCTTCTTAATATTAACCTCTTCATACTCTTTTTCTGGCAGAAAATGTGGAAGATCAAAAACAATTTCCACACAGTCTGGTTTTAGTTTTAAAACATTTTTTAAAGCTTCTTCAAACGAGTTTTCTTGGAAAAGTGTTGTTGGTAAACCTATCTTCATAAAATTTTTCCCTCTAAAAAATAGAGGAAAAAATTTTAGGTTCCAGTAGGACTTTCAGGAGCAACATCATCAAAGGTTAAGAGTCTAGGTTTGATAGGCCGCTTAGTAATTTCAGAGACTTTATCCCCTACCAAAAGTTTTACACCTTTTTCTTCAGCTAAATCTACAAGTCTCTGGGTTATTATTCCATCAAAAACAATTGTTGAGACATTTTCTATTGTAGGAAGCTTTTCAGCAAGTTCACTTACAGGAATTTTAGCTATAACCTCAAGGTTTTCATTAAAAAGCACTGCTTCTAAAGTTCCTTTTAACTCTTCAATAGTTTCAACTATTTTTGCAGGAACAGAAACTCTCGCATATTTTATTCGAACTTCTGAGGCTGGAACCTTCTCTTTTAGGGCATTCATTATTTCTCTACATGTAAGCTCCTCAACTTCTTTTCTTGGTGGAGCTCTAGCAACATACTTAACATTTATTGTTTGCAGAAGCTCTTTTAAGATTAGGTCTCCAGCCCTATCACCATCAAGAAAAACCGTAACCTCTTTTTCTTTGCTAAGTTTAACTATTGTTTCAGGAATTTTAGCTCCCTCAATAGCTATCACATTTCTTATTCCACATCTAAGCAGATTATGAACATCCGCTCTTCCCTCAACAACTATTATAGATGACGATGAATCAATGTTTGGTCCTGCTGGTAGCTGCTCAGGCCCATAGGTTGTTATCTCACAAGGCTTTATCACATCCGAAATTTCTCTAAGAATTTCATCTGTCTCAGGTAAAGATTCAAGAGTCCACTTCCGTAGGATTTCCTTAGCTCGCCTAATAATCTGTTTTCTTTTTAAGTCTCGAAGATCCTCAATTTTTTCTATTTGAACTTTTGCTTCCCAAGGACCTACTCTTTCCACACTTTCAATTGCAGCTGCAAGAATAGCTGTTGCTGCTTTGTTTAAGCTTGAAGTTACAGTTATTGTTCCATAAGACTTATTATGCTCTGTTTTTACCTCAACCTCTATTCTCCCAATCCTATTATTTTTTTGAAGCTCTTTAAGGTCTAATTCTGGACCAAAAAGACCCTCTGTCTGACCAAAAATTGCACCTATAACATCCGGTTTTTCAACTATCCCATTTACCTCAAACTTTGCGTGAATAACATATTTTGCTGTTGGTATTGAAGATAAGCCTGTCAAACATAATCATCCCCCTAATAACATTTTTTTAAGCTAGCGATATGCAGCTGGTTTTGATTAAACCGTTTTTTCTTCAAATCCTAAACCTTAATGATATGTTGAAAGTTTGTTTAGATGTTTTTAAGCTTTTTTTAACTAAGAGGAGTTGGCTGTTTATAATATTTTCTTTTAGCGTTTTTAAGGTAGGTTCCTATTCCCTCAACATCTTTTATATCATTTGAGAACATACCATAAAGAGTTGTCCAGAAAGTAAGGTTTACAGGTTTTCCGTGTTTCTCCATGTAGGCTACTATCTTTTTTGCTAATTGAACACCTCTTCTATCAAAGTCTGTTAAAACAATCAACTCTTCATCAGTGTTAACATACTGGTTAAGAAGGTCGTAGATAGGGATTCTCCTATTTTTTATACAGCAGATTTTACCCTTTACCCCATAACTTTTTAGAGTTTCAGCATCCTTACTACCCTCAACAATAATTATAGCTCCCTCACCACTCTTTTCAGCTAATCTTTCTAGTAGCAAACATAGTTTTTCTGTTTTTTCTTGAAATGAAGAGTTTATAGAAAGTCTTCTCATAACATCTACCAGATATACCCTAGGAAACGTCATTGCTTAGGTATCAGAGCAAACTTATATGTTTTTCTTTTAGGCTGTTAACTATCTTTAGGGAGAGTAGAAAAAATGGAAGAGCTGGATTTTCCACTAACAAAAATAAAGGAGGGAGAAATAGAAGTTTTTATACCTGACCCTTCAAAGTTTAGGGAAGCTTATAGTTTAACCCCCTCACTTTTACCCGTGTTTTTTAATCCTATAATGGATTTAAACCGTGATTTTGCTGTTTTGGCTGTTCAAGCTTTTCAAGATGAAAAGGCTAGACCAATAACTGTTTGTGAACCTCTAGCTGGATGTGGAGTTAGAGGTTTAAGGTTTGCTAGAGAGGTTAACGGTGTTGAAAAAGTTGTTGTTAATGACCTTAACTCTAAAGCCTACAGATTAACCTTAGAAAACATAAAACTAAATAGGATGGAAGATATTGTTGAAGCCTATAACGAGGATGCAAATCTACTGCTTAGTAGGTATGCGAAAAGGGGATGTAGATTTGATGTTATAGATATAGACCCTTTTGGTTCACCAGTTCCTTATTTAAACTCAGCCTTAAGAGCAATAAAAAACGGTGGATTACTGTGTGTGACCGCCACAGACACAGCAGTTTTATGTGGAGCACATTTTAAGGCTTGTATTAGACATTATGGAGCTAAACCGTTAAAAACAGAGTATTGTCATGAGTTAGCTGTAAGAATCTTGCTTGGTTTTTTGGTTTCTTTAGCAGCAAAGATTGATTTAGCAGTTCAACCAGTTTTCTGTCATTCCACAAACCATTATGTTAGAGTTTATGTTAAAGTTTTTAGGGGTGCTAAAAAGGCAGACCACGCCTTAAACCAGTTAGGTTATGTTTTCCACTGTTTTAAATGTTTAAACAGAAGAATTACTGTTGGATTGTATCCTCAGCTTCAAAAATGTGAATTTTGTGGTGAGCAAATGGATTTTGCTGGACCTTTATGGATTGGAAAACTTTGGGATAAGGAAACAGTTAAAAAAATGTTTAACCTACTTGAGGTGAAAAAATTTAACAGAAAGAAGCTTGTTAAAAAAATAATTGAAAAAATTTTTTTAGAAGTAGATGGCCCCCCAACTTACTATGTTTTAAGCCACTTCTGTGACTTTCTAAATATTTTAACTCCACCTTACCAAGCAACAATCAAAAAAATTTTAGAAAAAGGTTATTATGCAACACCAACTCATTTTAATCCCCAGGGTATAAGAACAAACGCGTCAGTAAACATTCTTAAAGAAGTTTTGCTAGAGAAAGATTAGTTTCTGGAAGATTTTTGTTTAAATCCTTTTCCTAGCAAGTAAAGTTCTGCACTTTCAGCTCTGCTTGCCTTAGGCTTTAAAATTTTAACCTCATGAAAATGTTTTTTCATTTCAGCTATAAACTCTTTAAGATATGGTCCATCAAAAACTTTAACAAAAAAAGAACCACCATCTTTTAATGTTAATTTTGCTATGGACAAAGCAGAAGCCGCCAAATCTATTTGTCTTGCATGGTCTACCTCCCATACACCTGAAATTGATGGAGACAAATCTGAGAGAACAACATCAAGTTTTCCGCCAATTAAACTTATAATTTTTTTAGGTAAACTTTCGTCTGAAACATCTCCTTGTAAAAACTGTACGTTTGGTAGGTTAAGTGGTTTTATTGGTTTAAGATCAACACCTAAAACTTTTCCCTTAGAACCAACAAGCTTACTTGCTACTTGAAGCCATCCACCAGGAGCACAACCAAGGTCGACCACACGATTTCTAGGTTTAATAAAACGATAGCTTTTATTTGCTTGAAGAAGCTTATAGGCTGCTCTACTTCTATACCCCTCAACTTTAGCTTTCCTATAAAAATAGTCTTTTTTGCGTTTTTCAATCCAACTCAAGGTTTAAGGTTTCACCATGGTTTGGTTTAATCCTGGTGACTTTCTTTTTCCAGCCATTCTGATAAACGTTTACAGGTTGTCGGTGAAATACTGCCTCCAACATCACATTTGTCTTGTTGTAAACAAAATATGCAGGGTATATCTATAACAGAATCTAAGCTCACGATTCTTTTTTTAGCTATAAGTTTATAGGTCCACTTTCCATCATGAAGCTCACGTATCCTCTCAATTAACCCTGCTTTTTCAAGTTTTAATGATATCCGTGAACCTTCCCTGCTTGTAGCTCCAATTCTTTTCCAAAGTTGACTCTGAAGAATTCCTTGAGAACCACTCTCTTTAATTATCTGAAGAACTTTATACTCAAGATTATTATGTCTTCTGGTCAACTTCCTTTTCCTCTAAGAATTTCCTAAACCTCAACAATAACACTAACAGCCTCATGTTATATTCATTGTGCATACAATATAACCATAACTCTAATTGAGAGCATATTTAAAATAACAAGGCTTAAATAAATCAGCCGTAACTTACCATTGTCAAAAAAATATAAACAAGTTTTGGTTGAAAGTTTTAAAGGGGTGAACTTTAATTGTTGAAAACACCTGAAGAATACATTAAAAGTTTAGAAAAAATGAGAGACAACATTTACATGGGTGGTGAGCTAGTAAAAAGAACCGACCCAAGAATAATGCCAGGGATAAGGGTTATATCAACCACCTACGAATTAGCTCAAAAACCAGAATATGAAGAACTTTTAACAGCAAAATCTCATTTAACTGGTGAAAAAGTTAATAGGTTTACACACGTTCCTCAAAGTCCTGAAGACCTAATAAAGAAACAAAGGATGATTCGTACTCTTGCTCAAAGAGTTGGAGGTTGTATTCAAAGATGTATGGGTCTTGACACAATAACAGCGCTTTCTGTCGCAACAAAAGAAATCGATGAGAAATATGGTACCGAGTACTACCAGAGATTTATTAACTGGCTAAAATATTTTCAAGAAAACGATTTGTGTGCTGCTGCAGCTCAAACGGATGTTAAAGGAGATAGAAGTAGAAGACCCCATGAACAGGAAGACCCTGACCTTTACGTTAGAATAGTTGAAAAAAGAGATGATGGAATAATTGTTAGAGGCGCAAAATGCTGTATAACTATGGCTGCTTATGCACATGAAATTGTTGTTCTTCCAACTAGAGCTATGACTGATAAGGATAAGGATTATGCTGTAGCTTTTGCTATTCCAGCAGACCATGAGAGGGTGCACATAATAAATAGAGCAGTATGGGTTAGACAAAGGAAGAAGTATAAGGCACCATTAGCTGAAACAGGAATATCGGATGCTTTCATAGTTTTTGATGATGCATTTATTCCGAAGGAAAGAGTATTTATGTGTGGAGAATGGGAATTTGCTCGGAGACTTGCACTTCTTTTTGCCAATTCTCATAGACATAGCTACACTGGATGCAAGCCTGCAGTTTCGGATATAATAGCTGGAGCTACAGCTTTGGTTGCAGAGTATAATGGAATTGAAAGAGCCCCACATGTCAGAGAGAAAATATCTGAGATTATAGGTTCTGCTGAGTTGGCTTATGCTGCTGGAATAGCTTCAGCTGTTCTTGGTCATAAAACTTCTTCAGGAACATTCTTCCCAAACCCGATTTATGCGAATGTTGGCAGAAGACTTATGGGTGAAACAATCTACCATGAATATAACATTCTTGTTGAGATAGCTGGGGGTTTAGTGGTAACTCTACCTTATGAAGACGATTTTATTAATGAGAAAACAAAACCATTCTTAGACAAGTATATGAAGAGAAATCCAAAGATTTCTTCTGAGGATCAACACCGTTGTTTTAGGTTTTTAGAGAATTTAGCAGCTTCAGATTTGGCTGCATGGTATCAGATTGCAGGTGTTCATGGTGGTGGCTCCCCAATAATGGAAACGATTACTTTGATGGCGGAGTATGACCTTGAATCAAAAAAAGAGATAGCTAGATATCTTGCTGGAATAAAGGAAAAACTTGACCAGGAGAAGCTTCTAAAAGAGAAAACTATTCTTGAGGAAAAACAATAAACCTAATCTTTCCTCTTTCTTTTTATAGTTTCAACCAAAAACTATATTCTAAAGGGGAAAATTAGGCTTTTTAGGGGTTTTAATAGGTTTTGGTTTTTATCGCTGGGGTTGATGAAGCTGGAAGAGGCTCTGTGATAGGTCCCTTAGTCGTTGCAGGAGTTCTTTTTGACAGAGATAAAATTAAAAAGCTTAGTGAGGTTGGGGTTAAAGACTCTAAAACTTTAACTCCAAACCAGAGGGAAAAATTGGAGGAGGAAATTAAACGTTTAGCTTTAAAATTTAAAGTTGTTGAAGTGTCTCCAGATGAGGTTGACCGTGTGGTTTTTAAAGGTAAAAAATTGTTTAGGTTAAATTGGCTTGAAGCTAACGTTATGGCTCAGATTATTGACGAATTGAATCCAACTATAGCTTATGTTGATGCTTCTGATATTGATGCAGAAAGGTTTGGTAGACAGATTAAAGATTTACTTAAAAAGAGAGTTAAGATTATTTCTGAGCATAAGGCTGATAGGAAACATCTAGTTGTTGGAGCGGCATCGATTCTGGCTAAGGTTCATAGGGACAGAATTATAGCTAAACTTAAAGAAGAATATGGAGACTTTGGATGTGGTTATGCTCATGACCCAAAAACAGTAAGCTTCCTGAGAAACTGGTTTAAAACAAGAAAAGAGGAACCACCTTTTATAAGAAAATCATGGAAAACTGTTAGAAAAGTTAGGTTTGAGGTTTTTGGTGGTCAGAAAAAATTAGAGTTTTAAATTGTAAATTCTTCTTCCTCAGGTATTTCAAAACCTATAACAATAAGAGAACCAAGCTTGCTTAACAATTCTTGAACTTGAACCTTATAAAGATAGACTTCTCCGCTTTCAGTTTCATCAAAAGATTTTTGGGTTAAACCTAAAACCTTTTTTACAAGATGCTTTTCAAGCCTTCCGCCCATAACAGTAAAAACTCCTTTACCAAGCTTAATTCTTCTGACAATAAGAATAGGCAACATAATGGAACCATAAAACTTTTTGGGAAGAATCTTTGAGACTTCCTCTATATCATGCTTTTTAAAGTAGATTTTATTTCCGTCAACAGTATCAACATAAGGAGAATCCTCGTTTAAAAGTTGCTGAAGAGTCTTCCTGTTTTTTGGTAGATGTACATTAAGCCTTTTAACAAGAAAGTCTATATGGGCAAGATATCTATCGTACCCACGTAACCAATCCATGGGAACTCCCTCTTAACCTTCAGCTAAATCTTTTTCTTTAAAGGTTTATACTCAACAATTATTAAACTATGAGCTTTATCATATGGTTCAAGGTTTATAGCCTCAACTTTTTTAAGCCCCCTACTTTCCAAAACCTCAACCTCACGTTTGAATATTTCTGAAGGATGTTTAGTAACATCTATACTTCTAGCTTTTACAGCTAAAGCAGCCTTACCATTAGGTTTAAGATATATTTCAACGTTATCAGCCAAAATTTTTGCTTGTTCAGGTTGAGCTACATCACAATAAACAAAATCAACTTTTTCAACCATATACCTATAGGTTTCGGGATGACGTGCATCTGCAAGTATAGGAATCATGTTTGGTCGATAAGCACAAACATTGTTTACAAGTTCTCTCATAACTCTCTCAGCAAACTCAACACAGTAAACTCTTCCAGCTAAACCAACAATATCTGAAACATGACTTGCAGTTGTTCCTGTTGCAGCTCCAAGATATAAAACCTTACTTGATTCTTGTAAGGGAAAGACTGTTAACCCTTTAAAGATAGCAGCAGCAAGCTTACTTCTGTAAGGGTCCCAGACCCTATACTCTTTACCATGAAATTTTACAAGTTTTTCACCATAAACTGTTCTTCCTTGAGCCAAATTTTCTGTTGCAAGTCTACGGGTTCCATCCTCTAACCAAACCCAAAAAACCCTATTAAACTTTTCATGAGGTTCAACTTTTTGATGAGTCATCTTTCACCTTTTCCCGCGTTTTTTCTTTGGTTTTTTAGGTTTAGGCGGGGGGGTCTTATACTTTTCTTTAATCTCTTGAACTCTTTTTTCAAGTTCAGCTTTAAGTTTTTCAGCTTGATTTACTCCTGAAAAAGCATCTATTCTTGCAGCTATTGCAAGTTTACCAGCAAGAGCTCTTGCAATTTTTCCTCTTTGCCATCTTGGTGACTGATGGACAAAAGGATGTTGAAAGATTATTCCGTGTTTTGGTGGTTTTGCTCCTGTTCTAAGAGCACGGAATAAAGCCTTTTCAGCTCCAAGTACTTGGAAGGTGCTTGCCGGAAGTCTTGCAAGCTCCTCTAAACCGCCACCTAAAGCTATAAGTCTAGCTCCAAGCGTATGTCCTGCAACAGCCTTAAGGTTTGGTGCAACCTCTTCCATCAGTTCCTCAATTTTTTCGGATAGGAATTTTCTGGTTTTTGCCATTTCAAGATATAAGTCACAAACAGTTTGAAGAGTTTGTATGTCTTCCTTCTCCATGGGTGCACCTATAGAGACTTCAGCTGATTCAACTATTTTTTCGGCTTTTGATTTAGGTAGCCCAAGCTTTGTTAAGGCTTCAACATCAAAATTTTCTCTTAACCCAAAGTTTTTAATGAGTCTCGCAAAAGTTTCATGAGAATCAACAATTTTGCTTAATTCTGGAAAATGTAAGCCATACCATTCACCTATTCGACCAGCAAAAAGATTAAGAGTTTTATCCAACTCATCTAGAGTACTTATAAGTTGAATTATTACCTTATCCCTTCTCATAGCTTTTTCTTTAACCTTAATTCTTGTCAAAATTGTGGAGGTTTCACGTGTAAAATCGTAAAACTCTTCTGGTTTTTCTACAAAACCAACTTGAACAGCCAATGAACCAATGTTTCCTCTTAGATATTCGCCTGCAGCTGTTGGTTTTTCAACTTCAACCTTAACATTAAACTTTTCATGAACCTTTTTAGCTAAACTATCATTCTCAAAAACAAAGGTTATATCTTTTTTAGAGCCATCTAGTCTCTTAATTAACTGTTCAACCTCACCTATAACCTCGCCAGACTCGATTCTTAAAATTTTTTCAGCAACTTTTTCAGGGTTTTTAGGAAATAAGACTTTGTCTACAATCTCATTTTTCTCGTTAAACGCTAAAATTCCCATTAACGAGTCTATGATAAACAATTTAGAGTTTTGCAAACCTCTTTCCCCTAAACCCTTTTCTTTTTCAAGTTGAGGTATAAAGGCTGTCATATATAAGTAATCAGATTTTATGCTAATGGTAGGGGTAGACAATAAAGAGTAAAACACCTAAAACCCAAAGTACCCATGCCAATGGATGAACTTCATTTCTTCTACCAGCAGCAGTTTTAGCTAACGGGTAGGCTACTAATCCAGCAGCTAAACCAAAACCTATGTTATAGGTGAAAAGCATAAAGGCTATGGTTAGAGTTGCAGGTATAGCTTGAGTTAAGTCTGAAAAATCTATCATTTTTATTGGAGCCATCATAAGAATACCTACTGTTATTAGTGCTGGAGCAGCTATAAGCTGAAGAAAGCTTGGAGGTATACCTGAAAAAAACGGTGTAAAGATTAAGGCAACCAAGAAAAGTAAACCTGTAACTATAGCTGTTAAACCTGTTCTGCCACCCTGTTCTATACCAGTAGCAGACTCAATATAGGTTCCTGTTGTGCTTGTGCCAAAAATAGCACCAAAAACTGTTGCTAAAGCATCAACATACATAACCTTTTCAACGCCTGGTAGTCTACCTTTTTCATCAAGGAAACCAGCCTTAGCACCTAAACCTATAACAGTTCCTGTTGTATCTAAAAAGTCCATAAGAAACATAACCGCAATTATAGGTATCAAAACAACCGTTGATAAAGCACCAACAATATCCAGCTTAAGAAAAACCTCCCCCCAGTTTGGTAAAGGACCAAAAACTTGCGGAACAGCCTTTGGAAAAGACTCCCCAAAACCAAGAAAACCCAAGATAAACCCTAAAACCATTGTTACAACTATACCAATCAAAATACTGCCTAAAACCCTCTTAATAAGCAGATATAATGTCACAACTAAACCAACCAAAACAACTATTACATTTAAACTTGAAAAATTACCGGCAACAACAGGAGCACCAGGAATCCCTGGAAGACTTATACCAGCATTAGCCATCCCTATAAAGAGTAAGAATAAGCCTATTGCCACAGCCCAACTAGCGGAAAGAAAAGGAGGAATAGCCTCGGTAACAGCCTTTCTTACACCAGCTAAGGTTACAACTAGGAATATTAACCCAGCGACAAAAACAGCACCTAAAGCAACACTCCAAGAAACACCTAAAGCTAAAACAACAGCATAGGTAAAAAACGCGTTTTCACCCATATAGGGAGCCATAGCAAAAGGTCTTTTAGT
>CAZAHF010000007.1:20443-31894 GCA_964484995.1 uncultured Candidatus Bathyarchaeia archaeon
AGGTAAAAAACGCGTTTTCACCCATATAGGGAGCCATAGCAAAAGGTCTTTTAGTATAGACCCCCGTTAAAATTGTGGCAACAGCAGCAGCCATAATCGTTGCAACCATAGCTGGACCTAAAGGCAAACCTGCATTATGAAGAATAACAGGATTAACTATTATTATGTAGGACATAGCAAGAAAAGTTGTTATTCCTGCTACAACCTCAACCTTAACATTTGACATTTTCCCCCTCAAAACGTTACACCAAATAGTAGGTTACCTTAGTTGCTGATATAAAAATTGACCTTAAAGTAAGCTTAGGGTTTAGGTTAGGAGATTTAAAGCTGTTAACGCAAGAATTTTAGCTGCATTAACAACCTCATCCAGCTCTATATATTCATCGACACAATGACAATGAGAAATGTCTCCAGGACCAAAAACAATAGTAGGGATACCCGCATCATTAATAAGGTTCCTTGCATCACACGCATAAGGTGTACCCCAAGGTTTAGAGTCGTAACCACAAACCTTTTTGAGGTTTCTTCTTACAACACTAACAATCTCAGATTTAGACGGAATCTCTGCAGGCTCAAAAAGACAGGTAAGCTCCATTGAAAACCTAAATTTAGGGTCTTTCTTTCTAAGATTCTTTAAAATCTTCTCTATTTCTTTCTCAGCCTCTTTAACGGTTTCACCCGGAATCATTCTTCTATCAACTGTTATCCTACACTGGTCAGGGATAATGTTCTCTTTGAAGCCACCCTCTACAATTGTAACACTACATGTTGAGGCTCCGATTAAAGGATGTTTTTTACGTGCTAACTTTACACTAAGCTTCTCAAGCTCAGTAATTACTTTGCTAGCTTTGCTTATGGCGTTTACACCAAGATTGGGTTGACTTGCATGAGTAGATTTACCTTTTACTGTTATTTTAAACCACGCAACACCTCTTTCAGCAACACCAACCCTAAACTTTCCCTTAAAAACTGTTGGCTCTGTAACTATTCCCCAGTCTCCCCTAATTCCTCTATCAACAACAATATGACGTGTTCCAGGATCTCCAACTTCTTCACCAATAGCAAAAGTTAAAACAAGATTACCCTTAAGCTGAACGTTAGCATCTTTTAATGCTTTAGCCGCAATCATCATAGATGTAAGCCCCCCTTTCATGTCTGCAGCCCCTCTACCATACATTTTTCCATTCACAATCCTTCCCTCATAAGGAGGATATGACCAGTCTTCAAGATTTCCTGGTGGAACATGGTCTAGATGACCGTTTAAAATTAAGGTCGGCCTTCCTTCAGAGCCTTCCAAAAAACCAACAACATCAGGCCTGTTTGGTATTGGTTCAAAAATCTCTGTTTTTAAGCCCCAACTTTTAAGAACCTCGTAAATAAATTCAGCTATAGTTTTTTCTTCACCAGTAGGACTTGGGATTCTTACAAGTTGCTGAAGAAGATTTGTTACATCCTCTTTTCTTATTAGGTTTAAAACCTCAGATTCAAAACTCATTCAACAACTCCTCCAAAAATTTAGCTTTTCAGATAACTATTTGACTGTTGTTAGCTTAAATCGTTTTTGTTAAACAAAACAGTTAAAGCCATCTTAGCAAGCTAACTTGAATCTGATGATAGGTGTGTTTATAGATGGATAGGTTAGAGGTTGAGTTAGCTGGTTTAAAACTTCAAAACCCTGTTATGAACGCCTCAGGAGTTTTAGGTTTAACCTCCTACTCACTTGAAAGATTAGCTAAAACCGGTGTTGGAGCTGTTGTAACAAAATCTTTTGGGTTAAACGTAAGAAACGGAAACCCAAATCCAATAATATTTGAAACAAGCTGTGGGCTTCTAAATTCTGTTGGACTGCCTAACCCAGGTATTGATGAAGTTATAAAGGAGCTAAAGAAAGCCTTAGAAAAAGTAAAAATACCAATTATTGTGAGTGTTTTTGGTTTTAGTCCGGAAGAATATCTTGAAACTGTAAAAAGACTTGAAAAATTAGGCTTTTCAGCTTTTGAGTTGAATGTTTCATGTCCTCATGTTAAGGGTGTTGGGGAAATAGGGCAAAATACTGACGTCCTAGCTGAAACCATTAAAAAAGTTAAGTCTGTAACACATAAACCTGTTTTTGTTAAATTAACGCCAAATGTTTCTAACATTGCTGAGTTAGCTAAAGTTGCCGAGAAGGCTGGTGCAGATGCTGTTACAGCAATAAACACTATTAAAGCTATGATAATAGACATTGAAACAGGAAAACCTGTTTTAGGTGGAAAGATTGGTGGGTTATCAGGTTCAGCTATAAAACCCATAGCTATCCGATGCGTCTATGAAATTTTCCGTGAGATTAACATTCCAGTTATAGGGTGTGGTGGAATATCAAACTGGATGGATGCTGTTGAGTTTTTTATGGCTGGAGCCTCAGCAATCCAAATTGGAACAGCAGTTATACATAAAGACCTAAAAGTTTTTGGTGAGATTCTTCAGGGATTAAACTATTACCTAGAAAAAAAGAACATTAAAAATGTTAAAGAAATTGTTGGGTTAGCCCACAGAGTAGGTGAATAAAATTTTGTCACCCGCAAACCTAAATAAACCAAGAATTGTTAAAGTTTTAAAGGTCAAAGAAGAAACCCCAACAATAAAGTCTTTGTTTTTTAAAGATGAGCTTTGTTCTAAAGCAAAACCAGGACAGTTTATTATGGTTTGGATTCCTGGTATTGATGAAGTTCCTATGAGTGTTTCTCGTGCTAATTTAAAGAATAGAATTTCATCAATAACCGTCAAGATTGTGGGAGAAGCAACAAAAAAGCTTCATGCAATGGATAAAGGAGATATTTTTGGCGTTAGGGGGCCTTATGGTGTTGGCTTCAAAATTTTTAGAGGAAATGTTTTGGTTGTTGGTGGCGGAGTTGGAATGGCTCCGCTTCTTCTACTTCTTCAGAAGTTAAAGGTAGCTGGAGGAAAACCAATAGTAATAATTGGGGCAAGAACAGGGAAAGAGCTTCTTTTTATTAAAGAGGCTGGAAGAATTGTTGGTGGAAAAAACGTTTTAGCTGTAACTGAGGATGGATCAACTGAGATTAAAGGTTTGGCCTCAGAGGTCTTAGCAAACCTACTTGAAAAAAACCCCTATCGCTATAAACAGATTTATGCTTGTGGACCTGAACCAATGCTAAAAAAAGTTTTAGAACTAGCCTTAAAACATGAAGTCCCAGCTCAACTAAGCCTGGAAAGATACATAAAGTGTGGAATTGGCCTATGCGGAAGCTGTATGATAGACAGCTTTAGAGTTTGTAGAGACGGCCCAGTATTTTCAAGCAAAATTTTGGCTGAAACAAGAGAATTCGGAGTTTTTAAAAGAGAACCCTCAGGAAGGATTATTAAAGTTTAGGTTTTTTAAGGATTCTCGGGGAAACATTAAATAGATGGTTTCATAATCTTATCATTACTGGTGAAGTAATATGCCAACCCACGGATCATTAACTAAGGCTGGAAAGGTTAGATTTCAAACCCCAAAAATTCCTGGCAGAGAAAAAAAGTCCCCTATCCCAAAACATAGAAATAGGAGAAACTACGAAAAACGTGTAATTCTAAAGAGGGAACCAGGTCAAAACTGGTTTGTTAGATAAACATCAGTTTCTTTCTAGTTTATATTTTGCTTATTTTATTGATTTTGATACATGCTTTAGATATTCAATCGCACATTTATAGGTTGGAAAACTTTTTAATCCACATTCAGGACCAGCATAAGGAACTCTCTCAACTCCAAAAAGGTTAATTGTTTTTATTAACCTTTCTAGAACAATCTTCTGGTCTTCAAAAAAGGTTTTGGGATCTATCTTTTCTTTTTTTATCTTAGACCATAATTCTCCAATCTTTTGAAGGATATTTTCGTCTTTTGAAATTTTTTTCTCAACCTTTTGTTTTATAAGCTGATCAAAATCTGTTAATGCAATACTTGCTTTAATAAACTTGTCTTTTTCCTCTAACATTCTTTTTGCTTGTTTAGAGCTATAAAGCGGGTCATTAACATGAGACTCAACTATCTTTAGGTTTTTTATATCCCAAAAAAGAGAGTCTCTTGTACTATGTAGATGAAGGATTGTTTGAATATTTTTTGAAGAAGCTTTGTAAAAGATTTTTTCCCAAGCTTTAAGAAGATTTTCTCTTCCAACAGACCCGTAGTCAAGCTGAGGGTCATCGCATGTTCCAAATGTTGGTTCATCAACACTTAAAAGAAAAACTTCACCATGTTTTTCCCTAAAAATGTTTGATTCAGCAATCTTGGCTAAAACGTTTGCAAGTTGAAGAAAGATTTCTGGGTCTCGATACACAAAAACCCATGAAAGAGTGTGAGGACCCGTAATACAAATCTTAACCTTTATCCTTTCTAAACCTGTTTTTTCACAGATTTCTTTTAGGCTTATTTTTAAAGCTTTAACTTCAGCTATTTCTTCTTTTCCAGATTTTACTCTCAAATTTTCTTCTAAAACCCAACCATCACCCATCCTTGATATTCCATCGATTTTTTCAAGAAACATTTCGTTCATATCTTTGTATTGAGGATAATTTGGAATGTCCATTCCATAAAAAATTTTGTCGATAAAACCTTCGACAACTTTTTTCCTAAAATATTCTCCAACTTTTTCTGATTCATTTAGGAAAGCTTCATAGTCTCCTTCAAACGGCAAGCTTCCAACATCATAAGTTAAAACCATAAGTTTTTCAACCTACCCTCCTTAGTTTAGAAGGTAAACTATGTAGGTTTAAAGTTTTGTTTTGAGACCCCTCTCTAAAATTCTTGTTAGCCTTTTCATAACCTTTTCATAGTTTGATTTTGGGGCCACCCTACTAACAAGGTTTTGGTAATGACTTATTAGTTTTAGTAGCCACTCAACCTCTTCCTTTTTCCCCTCTAAAAGAAAAGGTTTAACACGAGTTGCATGAATTATACTTTCAATAACAGCAAAATTTGCTCTACAATATCCATAGGATAGAGAGTTAACAAGCTCTAAATAAGTGGGTTTACAAAAGAATTCTGCTTTCTTCTCTCTAACTTTAACTCTTCTAACTTTAGCCTCTATAAATGCGTCAGCAATTCTTAAACTTGGTGCCTTAATAGTTTTCCCATGTTTAAACCATTTTTTAGGGAGACTCCAAGAGTTTTTAAATGTTGTTATAAAAAAGATTTCTGGGTTGGTTGTCAGGTTTACTGTACAACAACGCCAAAACTGAAGATTTTTGTAGGTTTTAGTTTGTAGGAATGGTTTAATAATAAAGCTACCATCCTTTTTGAATATAACACCCATAGGTGCGGCGTTAAATGTTCTGTCAGGGTTATAGGTTGAAACAATCGTTTCAATTATCTGATTTGGCTTTATTCTAAGTTTTTGAAGTAAACCTTTAACCATAAGTTTATCCTAGGAAAACCCAAGATTTATAGATTAACTAGGTGAAGCTAAATTTATGAAGCTTAAAGATTGGTGGCCTTGGTACAAAAAAATAGAAAAAATTCTTGGCTTAAAAGAGGAGGAAGACCAGAAATCAACTTTTCTTTTGGATAAACTTATTGTTGGTAAAGCTTTAACTCCAAACACTTTAAAAGAAAAGGTTCACGGAAAAACTGTTATGATTTTTGGTGCTGGACCGTCTCTTAAAGAGGATTTATGGAGTATTATGGAAACCAAGCTTTACCGTAAATGTGTTTTGATTGCTGCTGACGGCGCAACTACAGCTCTACTTGAAAACGGGTTAATACCTAACCTAATAGTTACAGATCTTGATGGAAAAATTTCGGACTTATTAAAAGCTGAGAAGAAAGGCTCTATTTTGGTTGTTCATGCTCATGGAGATAATATGGGTGTTTTAAAAAAAGTTGTTCCAAAACTTCATAGAGTTTTAGGGACTACCCAGGTTAAACCGACAAGTAGAGTTTACAATTTTGGTGGATTTACAGATGGAGATAGAAGCGTTTTTCTTGCTGAGAATCTTGGTGCAAAAAGAATCGTTTTAGCTGGGATGGATCTTGGAAAGACTGTTGGAAAATATTCAAAGCCAAACTTAAAGTCAAATGTTAAAGCTTCAAACATTAAACTTAAAAAACTTCAAATTGCAAAACAGTTACTTGAATGGTTTTCAAGCTGGACTAAGGCAGAAACCTTAAACATTACTTCACATGGTGAGAAAATTAGGGGAATAAAAAAGATTAACTATAAAGAACTTGTAAGGATTTTAGGTTAAAAATGGAGATGTCTAACCTACTGGTTAATGTTTTACTTGTTCTATTTTTGTCTATTATACCTGTATCTGAAGTTAGAGGAGCGATACCTTATGGAATTTTGATTGCCAAACTTAATCCAGCACTTGTTTTTGTAGTTTCAACTCTAGGTAATCTAATGATAATTTATCCATTACTTGCTACCTTTAACAACATTGAAAATTTTCTTTTAAAAAAGTTTAGGTTAAGACAGGAAAAAGGTTTTTTAGAGAAGATTTTAAGCAAATATTTTTACTTCACAGAAAAAGCTAGAAGAAAAGTTAATCCTTATATAGACAGGTATGGTGTTATGGGTTTAACCATCTATACGTTTATTCCCCTACCTTTCACAGGAGCGTGGACAGCTACGCTTGCAGCTCATATTCTTGGAATGAAAAGGAAAACAGCGTTTTTATCCGTAGGTTTGGGTGTTGTTTTAGCTTCTCTTCTAGTTTTTAGTATGGTTTTTTTAGGTGTTTCAATAGAACTTTTCATTTAGGGTATGTGAAATGACATATCATGTTGCATGGGGAGTTACGGGAGCAGGACACTTTCTTTTTGAAACCTTCTCAATAATGAAAAAAGTAAAAGAGTCGTTTGATGTTAAGATAACAACCTTTACATCAAAAGCTGGAAAGGAAGTTTTAAGGATTTATGGGCTTTTACCAGAAATAAAAAAGATTTCATCTGGAAATTATTATGAAGAATTTTTTTGTGCCGATTTAGGTGGGAGTTTTCCTGTTTCAGGCAGACTTCAACTTGGAAGATACGAGCTTTTAGTGATTGCTCCATGCAGTGCAAATACAACAGCAAAAATTGTTCATGGGGTAGCTGACACATTAATAACAAATGTTTTTGCTCAAGCACAAAAAGGAAAAACACCGATTTATGTTCTTCCAACAGATTGGCTTCCAGGCGAAACTGAACTTCCACATAGGGTAGACAGAGACATTTGTAAAGGATGTAAGCCATGTCCACCTATGGAAAAATGTCCGTATGAGGCTTTTGAGTTTGTTGAGGGGAAAGCAAGAATAAATCTTGAAAAATGTTGGGGTTGTGGTTTATGTTTACCCTTATGCCCCTATAATGCTGTTAGTTTTAGAGAGAAAATTAAGGTTAAACCTAGAAGGATAGATGTAGAAAATGTAGAAAAGCTTTGTAAATTTGAGAATGTAAAAGTTTTAGGTTCACCTAAAGAACTTGAAGAATCTATTTTTAGGTTTTTAAGAGAGCTAAATTTTTAGTATCAATTCGGTTTCTAAACATTTTTCAGCTTGAAAGTTTTTGCATATTATAGGTTGGGTTTTAAGGATGAGTTTAAAGAGAGTTTTAGTTGTAACCGGAGAATTAGCTAAACCTATGGTTGAGGAATATGTTAAAAAAAGTAGGATAGAAACGAAGATTCTAGCCCTACCGATTCAGGTTGCAGCTTTTATTACACCAAAATTTGCAGCAAAAAAGATTATGGAAACAGTTTCTCCAAAAGAATTTGATTTAGTTTTACTTCCAGGTTTAGTTTCTGGGGATGTTTCAGAAGTCTCAAAAATCGTTGGTATACCTGTCTTTAAGGGGCCAAAACATGCAGCAGACCTGCCAGTTGTGCTGGATAACCTTGAAAAAATAGCCTTATCAACAAAAAAACCTGCATGTGAACTTATTCAAGACCTGCTTAAGAAAAAAGCTTTTGAAGAGCTTAATGAGATAAGGAAAAAAGCAGAATTTTTAGAAAAAAAAGGTGTTGGTTTAGTTATAGGTTCTGAGGATAGAAAAGTTTGGACCTACCATGGGTTTACACCATTAATCGTAGCTGAAATTGTAGATGCACCTACGCTTTCAGAAGAAGAAATTCAAAATCTAGCCAAATATTATGTTGATTCAGGAGCAGATATTGTTGATGTTGGAATGATGGCAGGCGGAGGAAACCCTAAAGATGCTGAAAAAGTAGTTAAAACAATTCTTAAAAAAATACAGAAACCTGTAAGCATAGATACGAATGACGTTGAAGAGATGGAGGCTGCTGTAAAAGCTGGGGTAAACCTTATTCTAAGTATAAACGGTCAAAACATGGAGGAAGCAGCAAAAAATCCTCTTATAATCCAAACCCCTGTTGTTGTAACTCCCGCAGACAGTGAAGGAAAAATTCCTAAGGACTGGCTGAAGAGAGTTGCCCAACTAGAAAAAAATCTTTTAAACGCAAAAAAACTGGGGTTTAGGAAGATTATAGCAGACCCTATTCTTGAGATTCAGTCTTTTCTTGAATCTTTGCTTGGTTATGTTGAGTTTAGAAAAAGAAATCCAGAAATCCCTGTTTTGTTTGGGGTTGGAAACATTACTGAACTTGTTGATGTTGATACTGTTGGCATTAACTTTCTTTTGGCTCTTTTAGCATGGGAAATAAATGCAAATCTTCTGTTTACAACAGAAGCAAGCAGCAAAACTAAAGGGACTGTTAAAGAGTTGGCAACAGCCTTAAAAATGGTTGCTTTAGCTAAAAAGCGTGGAACACCACCAAAAGATCTAGGGATTAACCTTTTAGTCTTAAAAGAAAAGAGAAGAAAGCATATCGATTTTTCTGAAGCTGAAAAAAGTATAACTATTTTTAATGCTTTGGAAAGAAAGGGGTATACCCATGATCCGCTTGGATATTTTAAGATTAAGGTAAACCATAAAACTGGTGAGATATATGTTTTTCATTATTGTCCTGGTGAAGAAAAACCAGATTTTGCTGTTAGAGGTTTAAACCCAAAGGAAATTTATATGAAGATTGTTGAAGAAAATCTGGTTTCACGTTTAGACCATGCAGCATATCTTGGCTGTGAACTTCAAAAAGCTAAGGTTGCAATTCAAATTGGAAGAAGCTATGTTCAAGATGAGGAGGTCTTTGGTTAATTGTAATACTTTAATATTAGACTGAGAAAAACTTAGTTAACTAAAAGTAGCTTTAATTTGGTGTTGGTGAAGGTTGGGGTTACCAGAAGTTCATGATGAAAAGCCAGGTGTACCAGTTTCTCTTGAAAGAGTTGGTGTTACCGGAGTTAAAATGCCTATAGGTTTTGTTTATTTTGAGGATAAGCCTGTTCTTGTTGTTCCAAGTTTTTCAGCCTATATAAATCTTCCAGCAACCAAAAAGGGTATTCATGCATCAAGAAATTATGAGATAATTACAGAAGTTTTAGAGGAGTTTGCAGGTAAAACTTATAAGCTTGAAAACGTTTGTAGTGAAATCGCTAAAGAACTTCTTAAACGACATGAGTATGCTAACCGTTCTGAGGTTAAGGCTGTTGGTGAAGCAATAATTGAAAAGTTAACTCCTAAAACTGAGATGGTTACTTATGAGCCATGTACAATAATTGCTAGTGCAAAAGCAAGAAAAAATAGTGGAGGAGATATTAAAACAAAGAAAATGGTTGGTGTTGGTGTAAGAGGAATTACAGCATGTCCATGTGCTCAAGAAATGTTAAAAGAAACTTTTAATGAGAACTTAAGTCTACCTGAAAACCTAAAAAAAGTTTTTGAAGAATTCCCTTGGGCAACTCATATGCAACGTACCTATGGGTTGATAGTTACAGAGGTTCCTGAAGGCTTTAAAATTGATGCTTCAAAACTAGTTTGGATAGTTGAAAAGTCTATGAGTGCTCCAAGCTATGGTTTATTAAAAAGGTCTGACGAAGTCGAAATTGTGAGAAAAGCTATAGAAAACCCTAGGTTTGTTGAGGATTGTGTCAGGTTTATGATGAAATATTTTGCTGAAAGTTTTCCAGAACTTCCAGACCATATTGTTGTTAGGTTTAAACAAAGAAGTGCTGAAACAATCCATAAACATGATTTTGTTGCTGAAAGAAAAACAACTCTTGGCGAAATAAGAAGAGAGTTAGGTTTAAGAAGATGAAAAAAGAAGATCCTGCAAAAAAATATTTTGACCCGAAAGTTACAGATAGGGAAAGAGCAATTTTTGAAGGGGGAATTACGCTTGGAGCAATTTACCATCAGTTTATAGGGATACCAATAACACCAAACAAAAAAATTGTAAGTTTAATAGAAAAAACAATTAAAGAAGCAATGAAGCTTCAACCCTACAAAAAAGATGTACAAGTAAAAATAAATATAAATAAGCTAAGAAAACCAGCAAAAAACATGCCTTATAGCTATGAAACCTTAAAAGGAGAACATTTAGATGTAACCGTTAAAACTTGTTATGGCAAAGCTAAGGCAACTCTTAGAATGCGTTATATTCCAAAACTAAAATACACCCTAATGTATGTGGAAAAAGTTTCACCATAAAAAAGATTAGCTGGATTTAGGGTTTATTTGTAGACTCAGAACTTTTAAAGCTAAAACTCCTGTTGTTAAGGCTACCGTTAAAACCACAAAGCTTCCTGTTGAAACCTTCATTAGAAGCGGTGAAGCTAAAACTTCAGCTAAGACAATTAAACCTAAAACTATAAGCCAGCAAACAGCTAAAAACTTTAGTTTACCAGTTTTTGGTATAGGCTTTTTGAATACCCTTTTAAAGACTAGGAGAGTTAAAGTTGTTAAAGGTGTGAAGTACACTAAACCAATTAGGCTACTTGCAACTAAACCAGCTATAACTATCCCCATCTCATTATTAAATCCAAAAACATTATAGGTTACTGTTGCCAGATGTAGGATTCCAAGAAGCGGATAAAGAACAATCTTCATTAAACTTTTTAACGGCTCATAGGTTCTGATCGTCTCAGCAATATAGGGGCTAAAAGAATAATACCACGCATGGAAAACCTCCATAAAACTTGTTCCAGCAAATGTTGCGTAAGCAACTCTTTCTCTAAAACCTCTAAGAAACTGAACTTCTTCAGCTAACTCTGAACCGTAGGTTGCTGTTGCAATAAGACAGCCTTTACTTATAACTTCAAACTCAACTTCTAAACTTTTAGCACCCTTATATTTTTCACTTCCCTCCCAGCTTGCTTGAACAGTCCACTTACCTCCAGCGTCAGGTTTAAATTCGTCGGTAAATGAGCCGTCAGAACCTGAGAAAACAGTCTTTGTTAATTTTACTTCTCCAGCCTTCTTGTAGGTTAAAATAACAGGAACATTAGCAACAGGTGGAGAAATCATACCTGAAACCTTAACAAAACTCCCTAAATCAACTTTTTCTGGTGAAACTGAGATTGTTAAGGTTGTTGAAATTTTTTCTGGAGGCTTCTCTACAGGTTTTTCTGGAGGTTTCTCAG
>CAZAHF010000007.1:31994-34391 GCA_964484995.1 uncultured Candidatus Bathyarchaeia archaeon
AGGTTTTTCAAGTTTAAAGCTAACTTCCTCAGTTAAACCAGCCTGATAAACCTTTAAAATCCATGTGCCTAGAGGATCATCTTGGCTAAACGTATATATGTTATCAGCCTTATAAGAGCCATCAGCCAAAACAACTGCTTGAGCAACAGCTTTTCTTTTTCCTTTCGGGTCAAAAAGCTGAATTGAAACTACGGGTTTTGGCTCAGTTTTTATTTTGCCATAAACTATTTTTGACTGTTCTGTTGCTGTCGCCTCTAGGACTGTTAAGGCTAGAGTAAAAACATGGGATAAAGGTTCTGGTGTTTTTAGGCTACGCCAGACATAAATTTCAACAGTGTATTCTCCTGGGTTTTTAGGTTCCCATAAAACACCAAAAGTAAAAGTTTTGTTTAATGGAATTGTTCCACCTATAAACCCAATATAAACTACTTTTCCACCAGAATCTTTAACCTGAGCTATGTAGGTTAGTTTCTGATCTTCTAAAACAGTATTTTTAAGACTTGTTGATAAGAAAACTTTTACATTAGTTTTTATTTGGTTTATTGGGTTTCCATTAACATCCAAAAATTCTAAAGACATAACCTTAACCGGTAATGGTAAAACAGCATTCGGGTCTGCTTTTCCACTTATATTTAAGGTTTCATTAAAAGTGTAACTTGACTTCTCAGTTTTAACGGTTAACTGAACATCTTCAGCTAGAACCATGGGAAGTATAAGAGCAGAAGCTACTAGAAGAAAGACAAACATTAACCCAAAATATCTTTTTGTTTTCAATTTATATTCAGATTTTTACCTTAGAAAGGTTGTCTTTATAATCTTTTTGGTTTATCAACAATAACCCAAAACAAAGAAAAAAGCAAAATTATTTAAGTTTGAGGCTTTCTCTAAACTAGAGAAACTTTGTCACGGAAAGAAACTAGTAAACGTGGAAAAACAAGTTTAGAGGTTTTGTTAAGACTTATTTCTTTATGTGATATGGTTGAAAAGAAGGGGATAAATCCTTTTGAGGTTGAAGTAGCCGAAGCCTTAAAAACAATTAGACAAATGCTTTTAAAATGGAAATCTTTTGAAGAGTTTTGTTTAGATGCTGAAGCCATAAATAGGCTTTCAAGGGTGGTAAAACTTCAAGAAGAATGGGTTAAACATAGGTCTTCAACTCTTTACTCAGATCCGGAGCTTGTAAAATCAAGAATAGAAAAATTAAGCGTAGAAACTTTAGCGGAGATATTCTTAAAATCTTGGCGTCCAATAATTGGTTTAGAAAAAATTTCAGCTAAAAAATTGAAGGAAGCATTAAACTACTGGGTTAATCTTTCATCAGAAAGGTTTAAACTAGAAAAAATCTCAATTAAGCCAGAAGACTTAGAGCTAGCTTCAAAAGATGAGCTTACAAAACTTAAGGTTTTAGCTGAAGAGGAGTTTACAAAGATTCTTGAAGATTTTTGGGTTGAACTTTTAAATGAGAAAGGTAAAAAAGAAAAAGTTTCCTATTGGAACTTTATTTACTCCAAAAGCTATGAGGAGTTTATTATTAGAGCCTATCTAACAAGTTTTTTGGTAAGTTATGGGTATGCTGATATGGAGATAGAACCCATGGAAGACAAGATTTTTTTAGTCCCAAAACAAAAACCTGAAAAATTAAGCCAAAAATCCTCATTATCGGTTGCTATCCCCCTTAGCTATAAAAAATGGTTAGAATTAAAAAATAAGGGTGGAATAAAGGAGAGATGAGTGAAAAAGCCTTATATACGCAAAAGCTGAGAAAAGCAGCCCGAATGCTTTTCTTTAAAAGATATAGGAAGGTTGGTGTTAAAGGTTGGGAGCTTAAAAAGGCTTTAGGTAAAAATTATCCTAAAATAATAGGCATGTTAAATGATGAGCTTGAAAAAATAGGTTTAAAGGTTAAGGTTTTTTCTGAGAATGGAAAAGAAGAGAAGCTTTCTGGAAATAGGCTTGATAAAGCTTTGTTTTTTATAACCTCTAGTGGGGGTTTAGCCTCAGCAGAGACAGAAGGTTCAGGTTGGAGAATAGACGATTTAGCTGTTTTGGCTGTAACAATAGCCTATCTAAACACAAAAAATGGTAAAGCTTCTAGAAGCGAAATTGAAAAAGTTTTAAAGAAAAAGCTTCCAGAATGGCGGGTTGACTTTAACCTAGATAGATTCATAAGGATGGGTTACCTGACTCAGGATGAAAATAAAGTTCTTCAAATAGGATGGAGAACCAAAGCAGAAGTGGATCAAAAAACCTTAATGGAACTTCTACTAACAGGAGAGGAAATAGAATAAGCCTTGCTAAATTTAAACATGATAAGAATTCTTAGAAGAGTCTAATAGAGTTGCTTAATTTTTTGGTGGGCTCGAGGGGATTTGAACCCCTGTTCTCCGGCTCCGAAGG
>CAZAHF010000008.1:0-27268 GCA_964484995.1 uncultured Candidatus Bathyarchaeia archaeon
TTGAAGGGAAAGGTGCGATAGTAACAGACATAGATGGAAACCAGTATATTGACAATACTGCTGGAGCGATGGCGCTTCCTTTAGGGCATTCACATCCCCATGTGGTTGAAGCAATAAAAAATCAGGCTGAAAAAATTATGCAGCTAACCCTAATTCAAACAAATATTCCTGCAATAAAACTAGCAGCAAAAATTGCTAATTTATCCCCTGGTAGGCTTAAAAAAGTTTTTTATGCTGTTGGGGGCTCCGAGGCTATTGAAGCCTCAATAAAAATGGCTAGACAATTTACAGGGAAACATGAGATTGTTGCTCTAAGATATAGTTTTCATGGGTTAGGATTTGGTTCTGTTGCTGCAACGGGAATGAGTACGATGAAAACAGGTTGGGGTCCCACTCTTCCGGGAGTTTTGCATGCTGTTGCTCCCTACTGTTATCGTTGTCCTTTTGCTCAGGAATATCCTGATTGTAACATTAGATGTGCTGATGATATAGAGGAGGTTATCCGTTTTGATTCTACTGGTGATGTTGCTGCGGTTTTACTTGAGCCCATGCTTGGTGCTGGCGGAGCAATAATTCCACCGAAAGAATACATGGTCAAGGTTAGAAAAATTTGTGATAGAAATGGGCTTCTACTGATAGTGGATGAGATTCAAACAGGATTTGGTAGAACTGGAAAAATGTTTGCAATAGAGCATTATGATGTTGAACCTGACCTGATGGTTTTAGGTAAGGCTGTTGGAGGCGGTTTACCTTGTAGTGCTGTGGTTACGAGAGAAGAAATAATTGAAAAATTTAAGTCTTACATATACACTTTTGCAGGAAATGCTCTTGTATGTGCAGCAGGACTAGCAACCTTAGAAATCATTGAAAAAGAGAACTTACCCAAAAAAGCGTATGAGTTAGGGAGGTATATGGAGGATGAATTTAGCGATTTTTCTAAAAAGTCTAAGTTGATTGGTGATGTTAGGATTAAAGGTGTTTGGGGTGGAATTGAACTTGTTAAAGATAAAAAGACGAAAGTTCCAGCTGTTGAAGAAGCTACAAAAGTTGTAGATAAACTTTTAGAGAAAAAGATTCTTACTTTTCCTCCCTCAGGTGTTCTAGGTAATGTAATAAGAATAATGTGTCCTTTAACAATAACAAACGACCAGATTGAAACTTTAATAGAAAAGATTAAGGAGGCAATTTTAGAAGTATCTTAGTGGAGGGTCTAATAAGATGATAATCTATTTAAACGGAAACTTTGTTTCTGAAGAAGAAGCAAAAATTTCTCCCTTTGACCATGGTTTTCTATATGGAGATGGTGTTTTTGAATCTATGGTTGTGACTAACGGTTTAGTTTTTAAGTTAGATCAACATCTTAAAAGACTTTATGATTCTCTTACTGTTCTAAAGATAAAAATACCGTTTTCAAAAGACGAGTTAAAAAAGCTTGTTTTGGAAACCTTAAGAAGAAACAATCTTAGGGATGGATATGTACGTTTAGTGGTTTCTAGGGGTGTTGGTTACCCAGCCCTAGACCCAAGAGCATGTGAAAAACCAACCATAGTAATAATTCCTTCAACAAAAACTTTTCCTCAATCTTTTAGAGGAAGCTACTCTGATATAATCGATAAAGTTGTCACCGTCTCAACAAGAAAGATTCCATCGGTATGTATTGAGGCTAGAGTTAAATCACTTAACTATTTAAATAACATTCTGGCTAGAATTGAAGCTTTAGAAGCTGGAGCTAATGAGGCTATAATGCTTGACTTACACGGGTTTGTGACAGAAGGTCCGGGTGAGAATGTTTTTATTGTTAAGTTAGGCTGCCTTTACACACCTCCAACCCATAACATTTTAAATGGTATAACAAGGCAAACAGTTTTAGAATTGGCTAAAAATATGGGGATTAAGGCTTATGAACAAAACCTGACAAGATACGATCTTTATACTGCTGATGAAGCATTTTTCACCTCAACCTTTGGAGGAATAAAACCTATTCGTGAGATTGATGGAAGAAAAATAGGTTTAAAGGTTCCAGGACCCATTACAGAAAAACTAAAAAAAGCATATGAATCCTTATTGCTAAAAGAGGGAACACCCATAGAATAGACTATATGCTTAAAACAGGTTTATGACGTGATAATGTTGTCTTGAGTTATCTTTTTCTCAAGCTCTTCTCTAGCATTTTTTGCCTCTGATAAGGTTACAGCCTTAAACCTTATTTTATCTCCCGCTTTCACTTGGCCGAGTTTCCACATGTCTGCACTTATAAGCGTAGCTACAGAAGTGTAGCCAGTAAGACTTATACCATCCACACCACACACTACTGGTACTTCTCCTGTTACGTTTATAATTCCCATACCGCAGTAAACAAGGTTAATGTTTGATGGGTGTGCTCCTGAAGGAGGTCTCTTCTCCGGAGGTTTCCACTTATGCGGTGGGCCTTCTAATCGAACTCCTACACGGTCAAATAAAGGTGAAACTTCCCATGCATATTTACCCAACACATACATGTCTACGAGAAAGTCATCCTCAAGATAGTCATCCTGCGGTCCAAGAATAACTCTAAGCTCCCACTCAGTTGGATATTTTGGAATAACATCCGGTTTAACACTACGTTCCTCTAATTTGTTAAGAGGAAGTTTTGGTTTTCCTGTTTTTACAATATCTCCTTTCATCAACTTTCTTCCCTCAAAACCACCTATTCCACCTTGAACATAGGTAGATTTACTACCAAAAAATGGTGGAACATCAATTCCACCAGCAATGGTTAGGTAAGCTCTGCAACCACTTCTACACAATCCAAATGAAAGTATGTCTCCCTCTTTTACCCTTACTGTTTTCCACATTGGTATCGGATTATTATTTAACATGGGTGATAAGTCTGCACCTGTAACTGCAATAACAGTTTCCTTTAAAAACTTTAACCTCGGACCCATAATTGTGATTTCTAATCCTGCTTCGCCTTCAGAATTTCCAACAAGAAGATTTCCAAGTCTAAACGCTAGATTGTCAAACGGTCCGGATGGAGGTATCCCAATATTCCAGTAGCCAAGTCTTCCAGGGTAATCTTGAACAGTTGTTTCCAATCCGCCTTGAAGAACTTCAAACATGGTTTTTCCCCGCCCAAGGTCTTTTTTTCATCTCTTTTTCAACCTCTTCCTTAATATCCTCTAAAAACTCCAAATATTTCTGGACACTAAACAAATCATAGCTAGTTATCCTATACCTATAGGTTCCAGCTTCAACCTCTTTTTCAACCTCAAAATATTCCTCTTCTGTTATTGGATAAAACTTTATACGGTCTCCAACCCTAAACAACACAGGAGAATTTTTAAATGCAGGGTTTTCCTGTTTAGGGTCATATACTTTTACTGGTGTACGGCCTATCAATTGATAGCCTCCGGCACTCCTTAAAGGATAAACAACCTTATCTGCTGTTCCAACACCTAATGCACCAGGAGGTGTCCATGTTCTTGAAGGGTTATATTTTGGGGCTCTAATCTCATATCTTGGGTCTAACGGAAAAGCATTAGCGTTTCCCGGCATCCAACCCATATTTGCTACCCAGTGTTGGGGGGTTGTAGTATATTCAATAAGCTCCTTAAGGTCCCTTAAACCATTATACTTGATTACAATTTCACAGTTATCCTCCATAGGCTTGATTTTTCTACTATAGTCTTCTACACATTCACGTGTCCATCTATCATGAAATAGAACCGGAATCTCAATAACTCTTGAAGGTAAAACCATCTTTTCCACTGGAGGAATTCTTTTTTCAATTTCTTTAAGTTTAGCTACTAACTCCTCGAAAGATATAAGAAAGTTATCATAAAAAATTAGAACTGAAAGTTGTCCAACACAAGTCTCAAGTATACCTGGAATATTGCTTTTTCTAATTTCTTGCTCAAAAGCAATAGCCTTACAGTTTATGATTATATTTAATCTATCTCCAAATTCAACCAGCAAATACCTATCTCCACTTAGAAGATATCTTGCTTCTTCATACTCTCCAAATGGTGGTTTTCCCTTCCTATAGGTTGCATAGGGTGACCGAAACCTCTTTATAAGTTCACTCTGACTTAACATTTCAACTTCACCTGGATACATTTCAATTTTTCAGACAATATGAACAGTCATAATAATTTTATATATTCTTAACAGTAAAAAATCTTTGTAAGGGGGGATGTTTTTGACCTATAAACTTGATATTAACGTGGATTTGGGTGAAGGTTTTGGTATGTGGAGGATGGCGAACGACGAGGAAATAATGAAGTATGTTAGTAGTGTAAACGTGGCTTGTGGTTTTCATGCAGGAGATCCTCACATCATGAGAAAAACAGTTCAATTAGCCAAAAAATATGGAGTCCAAGTGGGAGCACATCCAGGACTTCCAGACCTAATAGGTTTTGGAAGAAGAAGAATGGATGTAAAACCAGAAGAGCTAGCGGATTATGTGATCTACCAAGTTGGAGCACTAAAAGCATTTGTTGAAGCTGCAGGTATGGAGCTACAACATGTGCTTATTCATGGTATTGCTTGTATTATGTGTTGGTATGAGGAGCCTTATGCTAAAGCTTATGTAAATGCTTTACTTGAGCTTGACCCAAAAAAGAAGCTTATTCTTTATGGAAGCAGAGGCGGGCCAGGCCCGAAGTACGTGTTAGATGATATTGCTAAAAAGGCTGGGTTAAGAGTTTGCCATTACTGGGTTTTAGATATGGATTACTATCCTGACGGTACACTAGTTATGACACGTGTTCATGAACCTGTAGATGTGAAGGATAGAGTTCAAAGAGTTATAAACATGGTTAGGAAAGGTGTAATTAAAGATGTGAATGGAAACGAGATTCCTTATAGACCTCAATCTATACTTGTTCACTCCGACACGCCAAATGTAATAGAGTTGTTAAAAGCCTTAAGAACAGAGTTACCAAAAGAGGGTATAGAAATAGCTCCTTTAAAGGAGATTCTTTAAACTGTAGGGGATTTGGTGGCTCCGAATGGTTGAGGATGTCAAATCACCGCTACCGGGAAAAGTTCTTTCTGTAAAAGTTAAACCTAGTGATAAGGTTAACGTGAATGACGTGTTGCTTACAATTGAGTCTATGAAAATGGAGAATGAAATTTTAGCTCCAAAAGCTGGAATTGTTAAGGAGGTTAAGGTGTCTAGTGGTATGCGGGTTTCTGTTGGGGCTTCTCTAGTTACAATCGAATAACTTGAATTAATTTCTTGAAAAACTACTTAAATTAATAAACTGCTTATGCATAGTTAAGTTTGATGTAAAGTTTTGGAGGGGGTAATTTTTGAGGTTAAAAGATAAAGTCGCTCTAATTACGGGTGCAGGTACAGGAATTGGACGTGCATCTGCAGTTTTAATGGCTAAAGAGGGAGCTAAGGTTGTTGTTGCAACTAGAACACCAGAACACGGAGAAGAAACAGTGAAAAAGATAAAGGATTTTGGGGGTGAAGCTATATTCGTTAAAACAGATGTTAGTAAATCTTCTGACGTTAAAAATGCTATTAAAACAACCGTTGAAACTTACGGCAAGCTTAATGTCCTATTTAATAATGCAGGTATATGGATTCGAACCTGTGAAGTAAAAGATATGACTGAAGAGGAGTGGGATGCGCAAATTAATGTAAACCTAAAAGGTGTTTTTCTAACTTCAAAATATGCTATTCCAGAAATGATAAAGGCTGGAGGAGGCTCTATTATTAATACCGCATCTACTTATGGCCATGTAGGTGCTGCAGGTGCAGGAGCATATTGTGCCTCTAAAGGAGGAATTGTTCTGTTAACAAAGGTTTTGGCTATTGAGTGTGCAAAATACAATATTCGAGTTAACTGTGTCTGTCCGGGAGCTATTGTAACGCCCTTGCATGCAAAAAGTCTTGGAGGCACTCCTGAACAGGAAAAGGAACTTGGTAAAAAAGATGTCTTCCCTAAGTTTGGTGAGTTGTTTGTTGGAACTGAGGAGGAGAAAGAACACCTTAAAAGACATCCTATTGGAAGATTTGGTTCACCTTATGATGTAGCACATGCTGTTGTTTTCTTAGCCTCAGACGAGTCAAGCTTTATTACAGGTTCATCTATCTTTGTGGATGGAGGATATACTGCCTGGTAGCAAAAAAGTTGATAAACATATTCTTCTCTATTTTTTATTTGCTGTTTTTGTTAACATAGGAAAAGCTAATTTTTTTGTTGATTAAGGTAAGGTAAAATATCTCTGGTTACAATTAACGTTAGTGTGAAGGTTGTTTTAGGTAGGGAAGGAGAAAGGTTGCTTTGTAGTTTTTGTGGTAAACGTGAAGTTGTTTTTATACGTTTTTATTCAGGTGAGAGACTATGTAAAAACTGTTTTCTTAACTCTATAGAGAAAAAAGTAAAAAAGACAATTTCAAGGTATGGAATGTTTAGGTTTGATGATAGGATTGCTGTTGCTGTTTCAGGTGGAAAAGATAGTATTTCCCTTCTCTACATTCTTCATAAAATTGAGAAGAGTTTTCCTAAGGCAAGTCTTTTTGCAATAACTGTTGATGAGGGGATAGAGGGTTATAGAGAGGAGGCAGTAAAGAACGCGGAGGAAGCTTGTAGAAAACTTGGGGTTGAACATGTTGTTGTTTCTTTCAAAGAGTTTTATGGGGTTACTGTTGACGAGATTGCTAAAAAGATTAAGGATAAAAAAGGCGAATTAACCCCATGCTCTTATTGTGGGGTTTTACGTAGAAGAGTTCTTAATAAGGTTGCAAGAGACTTTAATGCAACAAAAATAGCTACAGCCCACACATTAGATGACGAGGTTCAAACAATCCTTTTAAATTTTATTCATGGAGATGTTTTTAGAGCTTCAAGGGTTGAGCCAAAAATGGAAGATGAAAAAGGTAAATTTGTTCCACGTGTAAAACCTTTTTCTGAAATTCCTGAAGAAGAAGTTGCTCTTTACGCATATTTTAGAGGAATAAGTTTCCAATCTTCAGACTGTCCATATGCGTATATGGCTTTAAGGAGTGAGATTAGAGAGTTCTTAAATAGGCTTGAGTATAGGCATCCCGGTACAAAATTTACAATTTACCGTTCTTTTGAAAAAGTTAGACCCCTACTAAAACCTATTCTTAGTCCAAGACTAATGTTATGTCAAGTCTGTGGTGAGCCAACAACTAAGCCAGTTTGTGAGCCGTGTAGTATGGTAAAACGGCTTTTAGCCTTTTAGAATTGTTTAAATCTGCTAGTTTTACAAGGTTTATTTGTGTTAGGTGTGTACGAGATTTGAGCTTAAAAAAAGAGGAACCCTATGGAAATGTTGAGTATAAGTTAAAGTTACCTAGTCCTGATGCTAAAAGATTAGATGAGATTGCCACTCAACTTAAATATAGGGTTGAGGAAGGCTTAGGAGAAGCTATTTACGAGATTGGTGTTATGGATGATGGGAAAATTATTGGATTAAGTGAGGAAGAACTTAAAATATCCATCAAAAATTTGGAGGAAGCTGCAAGAAAAATTGGTGCAAAAGTTACAGTGATACGTGAAGTTAACGGTAGGATGGGTAAGGCTGTTGAGGTTTTGATTAGAAGAACAAAAGAATCTGGTAACTTCCCTATTTGGCTTTATATTCCTGTTCTTGGAAATGTAGACTCTGGTAAGTCAAGTCTTGTCGGAGTTTTAACAACAGGAATAAATGATGATGGTAAAGGAGGGGCGATGGCTAGAGTTGCAAGATACCTTCACGAAATAAAAATGCGTAGAACATCTTCTATTTCTTGCCATCCACTTGGTTTTGATGAGTCTGGGAAAATAGTAAACTATGGTTTATCTTCTCCATTAGATGAGGCTGAAATTTTTCTTAACTCAACTAAAATTATAGATTTTGTTGATTTAGGCGGTCATGAAAAATACTTTAAAACAACACTTAAAGGGATTGTTGGCCATCATCCAGACTACTGTATAATCACGGTTTCAGCAAACGATGGTATAAAACCTATGACAATTGAACATTTAAAAGTTGTTGTTGGACTAAGACTGCCTATGATTTTTGTTATAACAAAGATAGATTTAGCACCACATAAGGTTAAAAAAATAATTAAGGATATCCAAAACTTAGTTAAACTTCCAAAAATAAACTCTATCCCATTCCTAGTTAAAAACTTAGATGATGTTGTAGTTGCATCTAAAGTTATGCCTACAGGACGTGTAACCCCAATATTTACAGTTTCAAATGTGACAGGTGAAGGTTTAACTTTGCTTCAGTCTTTCCTAAATCTTTTACCTCAAAGAACCCGCTGGAATGAGGAAATAAAAAAGCCTTTTTTAATGTACGTTGATGATATATTTAATGTTAAAGGTGTTGGGCCTGTAGTTTCAGGCTTAGTTAAACAGGGAACAGTTTCTGAAAACGATAGTGTTCTTTTAGGTCCATTTAAAGATGGAAGTTTTAGGAAGGTTCGTGTAAAATCTATTCATATAAACAGAACTTTTGTTGGTTGTGCTGTTGCAGGTAACGATGCATGTCTAGCTTTAGCTGGAGTTGATTTTGAGGAGTTAAGAAAAGGGATGGCTGTTATGAATATCGACTCAAAACCAAAAGCTGTTAGAGTTTTTGAGGCTGACGTTTTTATTCTTCACCACCCAACAACCATAAGAGAAGGATATCAGGCTGTCGTTCACGCTCAAACAATAAGACAGTCAGCAGAGTTTACAGAAATCTATGATAAGAAAGTTTTACGTACAGGTGACTATGGAAAGGTTAGGTTAACCTTCATGTACTACCCAGAGTTTCTAGTAGAAGGACAAAACTTTGTTTTTAGAGAGGCAAACGCTAAGGGTATAGGTGTTATAAGAAAAATCTTTTAAGGGAAAATTTTTATTCTAATTGGGGTTCAGTTAGAACTTAAATACAACAATAGTAATCAATAATTGGTGGTGTATAAAATGGGGTTTGTTCCACCAGGAGCCTATGATAGAGCTATAACAGTTTTCTCACCGGATGGTAGAATCTTCCAAGTAGAATATGCTTTTGAGCCTGTAAGAAAGGGTACAACAGCAATAGGAATAGCATGTTCAGGTGGTGTTGTTTTAGCTGTTGAAGAAAAACCATTTTCTACATTACAAGACACAAATGTAGCTCAAAAACTCTTCCAGATAGATGAACATGTTGGAGCTGCTGTAGCTGGATTAATGGGTGATGCAAGAGTTCTTGTAGACCAGGCAAGAATATATGCCCAGTCAAACAGGTTAACTTATGATGAGCCTATAGATGTAGAGGTTCTTGGGAAACGTGTTGGTGATATAGCTCAGCTTTACACCCAGCATGCTGGAGTAAGACCCTTTGGAGCTTCAATAATTTTTGCTGGGGTTGATAAAACTGGAAGTAGAGTTTTTCTAAGTGAGCCTAGTGGAGCATACTGGGGGTTTAAGGCTGTTGCAATAGGTGCTGGGGCGGATACTGTTAGACCTATCCTAGAAAAAGTTTATAGGGAAGATATGACTCTGGATGAGGCTATTCTTCTAGGTCTTTACTGTTTATCAAAAGTTATCGAAGGAAAAATTGAACCTGCAAAAGTTAAGATTGCTATTGTACCTGCCGATACAAAAAAGTTTAGGCTTTTACCGTGGGAAGAGATTGAAAAATATCTAAAACAGCTTGATGCTTTTAAGGATAAAGTTGAGAAGAAATGAGTCAAAAATTTACTTTAGCAAGACTTGTTGTTTCTGGAGAAAGATTTGAGGTTATGGTTAATCCTGAGAAGGCTTTAGAATATAAGCTTGGAAAACAGGTTCCTCTTTCCCAAATACTTGTTTATGATACGATTTTTAGGGATGTAAGTAAGGGTCAAAGAGCTTCAGAAGAAAAAATAAAGAAAGTTTTTGGAACAACCGATCCACTAAAAATAGTAAAAATAATACTGGATAAAGGTGAGCTTCAACTTACAACAGAGCAAAGAAGAAGGCTAATAGAGGATAAGAAAAAACAGATAATTGCTTTTATTTCAAAACACTGTGTAGATCCTAGAACAGGTCTTCCCCACCCACCTTTAAGAGTAGAGCAAGCTTTAGCCCAGGCAAAAGTTTCTATAGACCCATTTAGGGGTGTTGAAGAGCAAGCCAAAGAAGTTATTCAAGCATTACGTCCAATTCTACCCTTAAAAACAGAATTAGCCTTATTGGAAGTTAAAATTCCACCTCAATATGCTCCAGCAACTTACGGAGCCCTAAAATCCTTCGGAACTATAAAAAGAGAGCAGTGGCTTTCAGATGGAAGTCTTTTAGCTGTTATTGAAATTCCTGCAGGACTTCAGGTAAACTTTCTTGAAAAACTGGGTAATCTTACTAAGGGAACTGCTCAAAGCAAAATTTTAAAGTAAGAGTCTTCTTTTATTTTTAAGTTTTTCCTAAAGCCTAATATACTCCAAAATTTAACCAACCTAGTATGAGAATGTTTGAGAGAAGACAGTTGGTAACACCTGGAGATCTGCTTGCTGAAGGTGACTATATAGCAGGTGAAAATACGTATAAGGAAGGTAATAGAATTTATTCTCAAAAACTTGGTTTGGTTGATTTTGATGATAAAAAGGTTTTTGTTGTTCCTTTAAGAGGTAGGTATATCCCAAAGGTTGGAGACATAGTGGTTGGACAAGTTACAGATGTAAGTTTAAACGGATGGTCTGTTGATATAAATTCCCCATATAAGGCTGTTTTAAGTGTGCCTGATGTTACTGGTAAGTCTTTCAGTCCAAAGCTTGACTCCTTAACAAAAATTTTGGGTGTTGGGGAGGTTGTGGTTGGAAAGATTACAGCCTTTGATAGAACAAGAGACCCTACTCTTACGATTAAGGGTGCTGGACTTGGGAAGGTTGGTGATGGGTTAATAGTAAACCTAACACCTACAAAGGTTCCAAGACTTATAGGTAGAAAAGGCTCAATGATAAATATTTTAAAACGTGAAACAGGATGCGAAATTATAGTGGGGCAAAATGGAAGAATTCTTATTCGTGGAAGAGACTCTAAAAAGGTAGAGCTTGTTGTAGAAGCAATTAGAATGATTGAGGAACAAGCTCACATATCCGGTTTAACTGATAGAATTAAAAATTTCCTTAAAACTGGAAAAGGTGACTAAAAATGGTTGCGATTCAAAAGTTAATTGATGAAAATGGTTTAAGGGTTGATGGTCGTAGATTAGATGAGCTTCGACCAATAAAAATGGAGGTTGGTTTGCTAGCAAATGCAGATGGTTCTGCCTATATTGAGCAGGGAAGAAACAAAATTATTGTTGCTGTTTATGGGCCTAAAGAGGCTCAACCAAAACATATAGGTCTTCATGATAGAGCTGTGATAAGATGTAGATATCATATGGCTCCATTTTCAACCGATGAGAGAAAATCTCCTGCACCATCTCGTAGAGAAATAGAGATTTCAAAGGTGATTAGAGAAGCTTTAGAGCCAGCAATTTTCTCAGAATATTTTCCTAGAAGTATGGTAGATATTTTTATTGAGGTTCTTCAATCTGATGGGGGAAGCCGGTGTGCAGCTATTACAGCCTCATCTCTGGCTTTGGCTGATGCTGGTATACCTTTAAGAGACTTGGTTGTTGCTTGTGCTGTTGGAAAAATAGAAGGGAAACTTGCTGTGGATCCGTCGGATATTGAGGATAAACTTGGTGAAGCAGATATGCCTGTTGCTTTTATTCCTGTACTTGGAAAAATTTCTCTTCTTCAGATGGATGGAATGTTTACTGAGGAAGAATTTATTGAAGCTCTTAACATGGCTAAAAATGCATGTATGAAAATCTATGAGCTTCAAAAACAAACACTTAAACAAAGATATCTCCAAATAGAAAAAGAGATTCAGGAGACTCCCGTACAAAAAGGGGAAGAGTAGTTTGGTGAAGCAAAATGTCTATAACTCCTCAGGTAGAGCCTTTAGCAAAAATTAAAAGTAGAAGGATGATTAAACTGTTAGCTTCAGGTAAAAGGCTTGATGGAAGAGGCCTCTTAGACTATAGAAAAATTCAGATTGAAAATGGGGTTATTGAAAAAGCTGAAGGTTCAGCTTTAGTTTCTCTTGGAGCTACAAAAGTTTTAGTCGGTGTAAAAATAGAAACGGGTTCACCATACCCAGATCTCCCAAACCAAGGGGCATTAACAGTTAACGCTGAATTTGTTCCTTTAGCCCACAAATATTTTGAGCCAGGTCCACCTGATGAAAACTCAATAGAGCTTGCTAGGGTAGTGGATAGAGGGATAAGAGAATCAGAAACAATTGATATGGAAAAACTTGTTATAGTTCCTGGACGTTTAGTTTATGTTGTTTTTGTTGACATCTACATTTTAAACCATGATGGAAACCTTATAGATGCAGCTGGAATTGCTGCTATCTCAGCCTTATTAAACTCAAAGTTACCCGTCTATAGGGTTGATGAAAACGGGGAAGCCAAAAAGGCTGATGAGTATAATCCGCTCCCAATCCAAGATTGCCCAATACCTGTAACACTAACAAAAATAAACGATAGGATTGTTTTGGATCCATCTTTAGATGAAGAAAATATAGCTTCAGCTAAACTTACTATGACTTTCACAAAAGACGGGAAAATTTGTGCAATCCAAAAAAGTGGTATTGGTGCTTTTACATTTCAAGAAATAATTGAAGCTCAAAAAATAGCCAGAGAGAAAGCAAACGAAATTAGAAAAAACTTTTTTAAGGAGTGGATTTAGGAGTGAGGAAAACAAAAAAGCTTGGTCCAGTAGCTAGATTTCGTGAAAGGGGAGGAGCAAGTCTAAGAAAGGTAAGAGCTAGAATTGAGAGGGCTTTAAGAAAAACCTATGAATGTCCTCAATGTCAACAGTTAGCAGTTAAACGTCTTAGTGTTGGGATTTGGAAATGTAAAAAATGTGGATATACGTTTGCTGGTGGAGCCTACACACCAACAACAAAAAAGCCGAGAGAAATTTAACTAATCTATCTTCCTTTTTTTAACTTTTGAAATGAAACTTTATTTGTAGATTTTAAGATTTTTTGGTTATGGGAAAAATAGTTTATTCAGCTTTAACAATTGCAGGTTTAGACAGTTGTGGTGGGGCAGGAGTTACAACAGACCTAAAAACATTTAGTTTGTTTAGGGTTCATGGTGCATGTGTGGTAACAGCCTTAACAGCTCAAAACACCAAGGGAGTAAAAGCTGTTCTACCAGTAGATCCAGAGTTTGTTAAAAAACAGTTTAAAACAGTCTTAGATGATATGGAAATTTATGCTGCTAAAACAGGAATTCTTCCAACTAAAGAAATAGTTGATGTTGTTGTTAGCTTTGTTAAAGATTACGGGTTAAACCTTGTGGTTGACCCTGTTTTTCGTTCAGCTACAGGAAAAAAGTTTGTGTCAAATAGTGTTATTGAGGCTTATATTAGGAAGCTTTTACCTTTAGCATCTATAGTTACACCAAACATCTACGAGGCAAAAATTCTTTCAGGTGTAAAGATTAGGAATGTAGATGATATGGTTAAGGCTGCTGAAAAAATTTTTGGTTTTGGTGCTTCTAGTGTAGTAGTTAAGGGAGGACATTTAAAGGGAAAAAATGTGACAGATCTTTTTTATGATAAGGGTAAATCTGTGTTTTATACTAAGCCTCGAAAAAGGAGTATTCTTCATGGTGGAGGATGCTTTTTTTCAGCTGCTTTAACAGCATGTTTAACTAATCAGATGGATGCTTTTGAAGCTGTAGAAACTGTTGAGTCTCTTATTCAGGAGGTTTTTGGGTTTGGTTTAAAGATTGGAAGGGGACTTGATGTTATAATTCCTTTAATCCCGCTTTATAATAAGGCTGAAATGTATAAGGTTGCTGAAAAAGTTGAAAAAGCCTTAAACATTTTCCTAGAAAATAAACTTCTCCATAAGTTTGTTGCGGAGGTTGGGACTCAAATTGCTGAAGCTTTGCCTTTTCCTTCAAAGATTTACCATGTAGCTGCTGTTGATGGAAGGATAAGAATAGTTAACGGAAAAATTAAGTTTGGAAAGGTTAGGTTTGGGGGTTCCTCCCATATGGCAAGACTTATCTTGGCTTGTAACAAGTTTAACCCAGAAGTTAGGGCGGCTATAAATCTACATTATGACAAGAAGCTTTTAGAGGCTTTTAAAAAGGAAGGCTTTTTGGTTTCAGGTTTTGATAGAAGACTTGAACCTAAAAGGTTTAAGCTGGTTGAAGGTAAAACCTTAGAATGGGGGGTTAACCAAGCTATAAGAAAGGCTAAAAAATTTCCTGATGTTATCTATGACCTTGGTGAACCTGGGAAAGAGCCTATGATAAGGGTGGTTGGGAAAGATGCTGTTGAAGTTGTTAGGAAGGTTTGTAGTGTACTTAAACACCTAAAACCAACTTCCTGATAAGTTAAAAAGGGTGTATGACACTGCATTGCAGTGCATTACACATTTTTAAAGCCTCCTATTCCCTGTATGGAAGGGTTTTTTGGGCTGTAAAAAACAAAAATGTTATATTTAAGTCCTAAAGAATTCTTTTAGAGGTGAATTTGGTGTCTTCAGCGTATATTCATGCAGCTTTACTTCTTCATTTTGCAGGTCAGCCTGTTAATGAGGAGAACTTAAAAAAGGTTTTAGAGGCTGCGGGAGTGACTGTTGATGAGTCAAGGGTAAAAGCTTTAGCAGCAGCAATTTCTGAGGTTAATATAGATGAAGCTATTAAATCAGCACCAGTTGGTTTTGCACCTGCAGCAGCACCAGCACCAGTAACACCTACAGAAGCTAAACCTGAAGAAAAGAAGAAGGAAGAGAAAAAGAAGGAGGAAAAGAAAGAGGAGGAAGAAGCTTTAGCTGGTCTTGGAGCTCTATTTGGTTAACTTTTAAGTCTAGATGGTTTCTATCCAAAAATTTTTCTTATTATTTTGTAGTGTTACGATTTTTAGGGTTAAGCCTTAAACAAAATCTGTCTTTATAGCCTTATAGGTGCCTAGTTTGGGTAGTTTAACCTTTATTGGTTTAGGTCTTTATAATGAAAAAAGCATATCCTTAATTGGTTTAGAGAGAATTAAGAAGGCTGAAAAGGTTTATATTGAAACCTATACAAATCCTATGCCATTTCTCTCCTTAGAGAAGCTTCAAAAGCTTATAGGTAAACCTATAGTTAAACTGTCTAGAGAGGACTTAGAGGAAAACGCTAAAAAAGGTATTTTAAATGACGCAAAAAATATGGATGTGGTTTTACTTGTTCCAGGAGACCCTATGATTGCAACAACCCATATATGGCTTAGGTTAGAGGCCTCAAAAACAGGGATAAAAACTGAGGTTATAAATGGTGTTTCAATCTATTCTGCAGCACCATCTATTGTTGGCTTACAAATTTATAAGTTTGGTAAAACCGTAACAATTCCTTTTCCAACCAAAAACTATAAGCCTCAAACACCATATGAGGTTATCAAAGAAAACACTGAAAGAGGATTACATACACTTGTTTTACTTGATGTTAAAACCGAAAATAAACATTGGATGAGTATAAGGGAAGGGCTTACCTATCTACTGGAAATTGAAGAGTTAAGAAGGGAAAAAATTGTAACTGAGGAAAGATTGGTGGTTGGTTTAGCTGGAGTAGGCTCAGAGCAACCTATAGTTAAAGGTGATATTGTTAGGAGACTTTTAAACTACCAGTTTAAAGTTTTTCCTCAAACTCTAATTTTTCCTGGTAGTCTCCATTTTATGGAGGCGGAAGCGCTAAAAATTTTTGCTGGAGTTCCTGAGGAGGTCTTAAGGCTTCATGAGTAACGAAAACCTGGAGGAAAAGTATTTACGGTATACTCTTAATCTTCAAAAAGCTTTTTCAACCTTACATGTTTTAGAGTCACCTAAAAAGGTTGAAGAAGTGTTAGATTTAGCTAAAAGATACTTTAATGATGCAAAACACTTTAAAGAAAAAAATCAGGTTATAACAGCTTTAATCTCTCTGGCTTATAGTGAAGGTTTACTAGATGCATTAAGAATTTTAAACTATGTTAAGTTTGAATGGGTAGGTTCAGAATGAAAGGTACAAAGCAAAAAACAGTTTTAGCTTCAGGTGTTTTTGACTTAATTCATCTTGGCCATATACGTTTTCTTGAAGAAGCAAAGAAGGCTGGTGGTAAAAACGCAAAACTTATTGTTATAGTTGCAAGAGATAGTACTGTAAAAAGGTTTAAAGGAAAACCTCCAATTCTTCCTGAAGACCAAAGAAGAGCATTAGTTGAAGCCTTAAAACCAGTTGATGAAGCTGTACTGGGAGATGAAGGTTTTAATGTAGCAAGTATAATTCAAAAACATAAGCCAGACATTATTGCTTTTGGATACGATCAAGACAAAATTTTAGAGGAAGTAAAAAAATACATAGAAAAAGAAAATTTGCCTATTAAAATAGTTAAAATTCAAAGGTTTGGAGATGAGGAACTTACAAGTTCATCAAAAATAAAAAGCAAAATTTTTAGCGAACAAAAAACTTAAACTTCCACTTTAAGGTTTAGAATATCTCCATCCTTAATTTTAAGCTTTTTTCTTAAATATACGGGTGCTATAACTTCAATAACTGAAGAGTTATAGTGGGTTCTTTGGATAAGCAAAACAGCACCTTTCACCTTACCGTTTATGGTTGCTGGAAAACATTTTAGTGGACCATAAGTTCTTTCCCCGTCACGAAAACCTTCAATTTCGATTCCAGGAAGATTTTCCATTTCCTTTCTAACTGTTAAATCTGCTTGACTTAGAAGCTTTAGGTTTAAGGTTCCAGGATAAGGTTTAAATCCAAGTTTACTAACAAACTGCTTCCAATAACCATTTCTAGTAATGTAGTAGGAGCCTTCCCCTAAACCTGTAAAAACCCTGCCTTTAACTATGAGGTAGGCTGGTTTGCTTGGGTAAAGGGCTTTTGTAAGTGTAACATGAATCTTTCTTAACTCCTCTAAACCTTTACCTGTTATCTTAATGTATTCACCACGAGCATTAATCTTCCTTTCAACATATCCTTCTATTGAAAGAGTTTTTAGTATTCTTGAGGCTGTTTGCTGAGAACACTCAAATTTTTCAGCTAATTTAACTGTTGAAGTAAAAACTGGTTTTTTAAGCGCATTTAACTCAGCAAGTTTAAGAAGAAAAAACCACAAATTTTTTTTATCCATCAGATTTTCTCCTTCACACTTTTTGTTAGGAGATGGGCGATTCTAATAGGCTCGGGAATTTTACTGTTTTTTATACATTTTTCTACTATTTTAACAGCTTTATCCAGAGTTATCATGTTTCCAACACTTACATAGACTGGTTTTGTTTTAGGTTTTGTAATTACAGCCATCCCAACAATTTTCCCATTAAAGAATATTGGTGCTTTATTTCCCTTATATTCTCCAAGTTTTCCGCATAAAAGATTTTTTGCAACACCAATAGTTGGCATTTTTAAGACTACTCCAATATGAGAAGCTAAACCACAACCATAAGGATGAGAAACTCCATGTCCTTCAACTATTAAAACATCCGGAGGATAGTTTAACATCCTAACAACCTTAAAGACTGGTGGGGCTTCACGAAAGGATAATAGGGTGGGGATATAGGGAAACCTATCCTTAACTTTAACTTTTTTAACCTCAAAAACTTTAAGTGTTTTATAATCCATGGTAACAGCAGCTGCAACAGCATAACCCTTCCTATATGAAACATCAACTCCACCAACATACCTAATTTTCTCCAAATCTATATCCTTAAACAAAATTTTATCAGCAAAAATTCTTTGAATCTTTCTAGCTTTCTCCACATCAAAATCCTTCAGATTTAGCTTCACCCAAAAAGTTATTCCAGTATATTGAGTAAAAAATTTGGCGCCGGGGATGGGATTTGAACCCATGCGGGCCCCAAGGGCCCACGGGCTTTCTTAGACAACTCAAGGCCCGCGCTTCTAAACCCCTTAAAGGTTAGTCCACTCAGCCTTCGGTTTCACGGAGACTAGTCTCCGTGAAAACCCCGGCTCCGGTATCCCCAGCGGCTAATAAATTAAAAATTCTTCTTAGCTTATTTGCTTTTTCTAAAAAAATAGAATAAATAGTTTAAGTTTTAAAAAAATACCTTTTTTGTTTAGTAGGGTGGCGGGACTTCCCCTTCTCCACCTTTACCTTTACTCTCTGTTTTTGTTTTTGCAGCTGCAATAACATCATCTATCCTAAGAATCATTGATGCTGCTTCTGTTGCAGACTTAATTGCCTGCTCTTTTACTTTTGCTGGTTCAATAACATTTAGCCTCATCATATCTTTAATTTTTCCTTCAAACACATCAACACCAAACCATACACCTTCAGGTTTATCATGTTTAGCTCTTAACTCTACAATTATGTCTATTGGGTCTAGTCCAGCGTTTTCAGCTAGGGTTCTTGGTATAGATTCTAAGGCTTCAGCGAAAGCTTCTATTGCAAGCTGTTCCCTGCCACCAACTTTTCTTGCATATTCTCTTAGCCTTTTTGCAAGTTCAGCTTCTGCTGCTCCTCCACCAGCAACAATCTTGTTATGCTCATAAACATCTGCAACAACACATAATGCATCATGAATTGCTCTTTCAGCTTCGTCAACAAATCTTTCAAGTCCACCTCTAACCAGTATTCCAACAGACTTTGGATTTTTACAGCCCTCAACAAAAACCATTTTGTCGTCTCCTATTTTTCTTTCTTCAACAAGCTCAGCGTAACCAAGCACATCCTCTTTAAGGTCGTCAAGGTTTGTTACGATTCTTCCACCAGTAGCTCTAGCAAGCTTCTCCATGTCAGACTTTTTCACTCTACGAACAGCAAGAATACCCTCTTTAGCCATAAAGTGTTGAGCAATATCATCTATACCTTTTTGGATAAAGGCAACATTTGCACCTACACTCTTAATCTTACTGACCATCTCCCTAAGAATCCTTGTTTCTTCATCTAAGAAAGCCTTCATCTGGGATGGGTCTCTAATCCTAATTTCTGCACTCATCTCTGTTTTTTCAACCTCAAGTGGACAGTCTAGTAGGGCTATTTTTGCTTTCTCAATTCTTTTCGGCATTCCTGCATGAACAATCTCTTTATCAATAATTACTCCTTCAACAAGTTTTGTATCGTAGATGCTTCCACCAATCTTTTTAATAACCTGAATCTGGTCTACATCAGCAACCCAACGGTTATCTCTTTTTTCAGCTATCCTTTCCACAGCCTTAATAGCCATATCTATAAGCATATCACGAGCTGCTGCAACAGTTTTTCCACGAATTGCTGTTAAAGCCACTTTTTTAAGTGTTTCTTCATCTTTAACATCCACAGTCTTAGCTATCTTATCAAGTTCCTTAAGAGCATATTCTGCTGCTTTTCTATAACCTCCAACAATAACAGTTGGGTGAATGTTTTGATCAAGAAGTTCTTCAGCCTTCTTTAAAAGCTCACTAGCCATAACCACAACTGTTGTTGTTCCATCTCCAACTATACTATCCTGAGTTTTTGCAGCTTCAACCATCATTTTTGCTGCTGGATGTTCAACATCAATCTCTTTTAGAATTGTTGCTCCATCATTGCTTATAGTTACGTCTCCAAGACTATCTACAAGCATTTTATCCATTCCACGAGGTCCAAGAGTGCTTCTAATTATTTCTCCAATTATTCTTGCAGCCATAATGTTGCTTCTTTGAGCGTTACGTCCTCTGGTTCTACCTGTTCCCTCTTTTAAAATCATTACGGGGATTGCTTGAGATTGAGACATATTTTTTCACCTCCCACTAATCAAATTCAGAGGTTTTTCCTTCTTCTTCCTCACCACCCTTCTTTGATGGTGATGTTGTTGACTCTTTAACTCTTGAAGCTGCTATAATGTCGTCTATCCTAAGAATCATACATGCTGCTTCTGTTGCGGACTTAATTATTTGTTCTTTCACACTTAGAGGCTCATATACGTCCATCTTTGCCATATCTTTAATTTTTCCTTCAAACACATCAACACCAACCCATTTTTCACCTTTTTCATGTTTAGACCTAAGCTCTGTTTGAACATCTATTGGGTCTAGTCCAGCGTTTTCAGCTAGGGTTAACGGAATAATTTCTAAAGCATCAGCAAACTCTAAGGCTGCAAGCTGTTCTCTACCGGACAAAGACTGAGCCCAGTTTCTAAGTTGAAGTGAAAGCTCAGCTTCTACAGCTCCTCCACCAGCAACAATCATTGGTTTTTGAACAACATCCCTAATAACATGAACAGCATCCTTAACAGACCTTTCAGCTTCATCAACAACCCTTTCAGTTCCTCCTCTAATCAGGATGGTAACAGACCTTGGATTTTTACAGCCTTCTATAAAAGTCCATTTATCCTCTCCAAGTTTTCTTTCTTCAACAAGCTCTGCTTCACCTAAGTCTGCACTGGTAAGCATATCTAGATTTGTTACAACTCTTCCACCAGTAGCTTTAGCAAGCTTCTCCATGTCAGACTGTTTTACTCTTCTTACAGCTAAAACCCCTGCTTTTGCTAGGAAGTGTTGAGCCATATCATCTATACCCTTCTGGCAAATTACAACATTAGCACCAGCAGAAACTATTTTATCAACCATTTCTTTAAGCATCCTGTTTTCTTCGTCTAGGAAAGCCTTCATCTGTTCTGGTGTTTCTATGTTAATTTTAGCATCAATCTCTGTTTTTTCTATTTCAAGTGGACAGTCTAGTAGGGCTATTTTTGCTTTCTTTATCATCTTAGGCATTCCAGGATGAACAATTTCCTTGTCTAAGGCTACACCACGAATAAGCTTTGTATCCGTTAGAGAAGCCCCTGCCTTCTTCTCTATCTTAATGTCATCAATTTCAACCTTCCAACCTTCATCAGTTTTTTGGGCAACCTGAAGAACAGCTTCAACAGCTAAATCCGCTAAAAACTCCCTGTTTTCGGAGACAAGTTTACTTGCCATAGCTGTCATAGCAACCTTCTTAAGCATACTTTTATCCATAGGGTCTATCTTTGAAGCAATTTTTTGGCAGATTTCTAAGGCTTTTTCTGCAGCTTTGTTATACCCGTCCACAATCACTGTTGGATGAACATTCTTAGTTATGAGGTTTTCAGCTCTCTCTAGAAGAGCTCCTGCAAGAATAACAACACTTGTTGTTCCATCTCCAACCTCTTGGTCTGTTGCTTTAGCAACCTCAACCATCATTTTTGCTGCTGGATGTTGAACATCCATCTCTTTTAGGATTGTTGCTCCGTCGTTAGTTATAGTTGCATCTCCAAAACTTGATATAAGCATTTTATCCATTCCACGAGGTCCAAGGCTTGTTCGAAGAATTTCAGCTATAACTTTAGCAGCGGTAATATTGTTTCTTTGAGCCTCTCTCCCCCTTGTTTGGGTTGTTCCCTCCTTTAGAATTAGGATAGGCTGGCCTGACTCAGTTACTGCGGGGATGGCTTGTACAGACATTTCCTATCAACCTCCCAAAAACTTTACATTTGCACTCCTATTCTTTTGTGTTTATATGCTAATATATTTCTAAGGGTTTCGTTATTCAACAAACCTTAGAAATTGATTCTGAAATCTTAGAAATTGAGGAAAGATTTAAGCTTTTCGTATAACCAAAAACATGAAAGAACCCTTATAAAGGGTGTAAGGCTACAAAAATTTAAAAGTAAACTATTTAAGCCAGATGACTATTCAAAAAATCGGTTAGAATATATCTCCAGCCCATATGAGGGAGAATATGCCCTCAGAAGAAATCTGTATCCTAGCGCTTCCAAAGCTTAGAATTTCCCATGTTAAGGCTGCACAAAAGATTAGCAGTTCCCCCTTCTATGAAGCGCTTTTCCTAATGTTTCCTAGAAGACTTGAGGAGTTAGTTAGAACTCTTGCTGAAGGATTACCATACCAGTACGTTATTGAGGAAATTAAAAAACAAAAGCTTATTCCTGAACCTTTTGGTGCGTGGGAATATTACGCTGAACCAATTTTAAAAATGCTGTATACAGCTAAAAAACAAAACCCAGATTTTGATATTTACTGTTATGGCAACCCTATATATGAAAATATTTCAACAGAAACAGCAACAAAAATTGCAACCTTAACTCTTAAGGCTTTAGCCACAGGAAAAATAGATGTTAAAGAATGGGAGGAAGCCTTACTGGAAGAGTTAAGGTTTAGCTTAGAAGCCTTCGAGGAAGAAACAGAGTTTATCTTGAGTATTATTGAAAAATACAAGAAAAGTCTATGTATTTCCGGTTTGTCGGGTAAAGACCTAAAGGAGAGGATAGTTAAGGAGAAGGGTGTTAATGCAAAGATAGAATACTTTAATATACCCTATCAGCTTACACCACTTGAAATATTAAAGAAAGAGTTACTAAGAAAACTTAAGGGTGGTCCTTCACCATCAAAAGATAAAGTTGAGAAAATTATTAGATGTCATGTCAACTACATCAAAAAATATATCCTTTTAAGTAGTAACCCTGACGATGCGTATTTTAAATGGATTAGTAAAGAGTCAAAACAACTTGAAAATATTGTTGGGAAAGATAAAGCCGTTTTTCTAGGCTAGAATTTCCCTCAAATTTTGAAGTTCTCTTAATGAAAGGTTCAAAACCTATATAAGCATACATCTAAGACTTTATCTTAATCCGGAGGAAACCAAAATTTGTCGCTTGAGGTTACATTGACTTCTCCAAGCTCAGGACATAACTATGCTGTTGAAACCGTAAATCTTACAAAGATTTATAGGTCTGACTCTGTTGAGGTTTATGCTCTTGTAGATGTAAACCTTAAGATTCGTCGCGGAGAATTTGTTGCTGTTGTTGGGCCCTCTGGAAGTGGAAAATCAACTCTGCTTAATCTGCTTGGTGTTCTAGATAAACCTACAAGCGGATATGTTCTAATAGACGGTATTAACACTTCAACCATGGATTCAGCTAAGCTTGCTAAACTTAGAAACGAAAAAATAGGGTTTATTTTTCAAGCCTACAACTTGATTAATAGAACGACGGTTCTAAGAAACGTTGAGCTTCCAGCAATTGTTAGGGGTGTTCCAAAAAAAGAGAGAATTAAACGTGCTATGGAGCTTTTAGAGCTTACTGGTTTAGCTGATAAGTTTAACCGTAAACCTTTAACTCTTAGTGGTGGAGAGCAGCAGAGAGTTGCTATTGCTAGAGCTCTTATTAACAATCCAACCATAATTCTTGCAGATGAGCCTACCGGAAATCTTGACTCAAAAACAGGTTATGAAATATTTGGTTTGCTAAGAAAACTTTCTGAAGAAAGAGGTGCAACAGTTATTGTTGTTACCCACAACCTTGAATTAGCAAACCTTACAGATAGGATAATATACCTTAGGGATGGAAGAGTTGAGGGTGAAAAGGTTCTTAGAGAAGAGAATAAGGGGGATGGTAGGAATAGGTAGGAACAGTTACTACCCTATAAAAAGGCTGTTTTTTATTGGTTTTCTGCTTTTAACCTTAACATTTAGTTTAGTCTATATTCCTTCAGCTAACGCTCAGCCGCCAGAATTTTCCGTAATTCAGGTTTTTTGGGGTTCTCAAACTGAGAAGGTTCAGGCAAAACCCGGTGACCAAAATCTTCCACTTAATGTTGTAATCCAAAACATAGATAATGTTGAGATGACCAGTGTAAAAGCAAAGCTTATTTTGCAAGGTTCACCTTTCACAACTCCAACAGGAGAAAAGGAGGCTTATGCTGGAGTTTTAAGTCTTCTACCGGGTCAACAGGCAACTCTAACTTTTATCTTAAATATAGATAAAAACGCTAAGCTTGGTGTTTATAAGCTTGAAATGGAGGTTACCTCTATAACCAAAAGGTATTCTACAGGTGTTTCTTCATCAACAACAATCTTTGTCCCGGTTTATGGTGAGGTTTTCTTCTCAACTTTTTTAAGCCCTAAAAAGATTTTTCCAGGTTCTAACACCCTAACTTTAACGATTCAAAACGAGGGAGAAGCTAAAGCCTCAAATCTAGATGTTCTGGTTAACATTCCATCACCTCTTATAATTATGGGTGAGGATAACAGTTGGTCTTTTGATGAGGTTAAACCTAACCAAAATTTAACGGTTACCATAGATGTTTATGCTCCAGTAGCATCTGTTGGGGGAGCATACCCCATAACCGTTACAGTTTCTTATGTTGATGCTTATGGTTTTAGTCATGTCGACCAAAAAACTCTAGGTTTAGCTGTAGAAAACCCCCTTAAAAAACCATTACTTAAAATAAGGGTTGATAATGGAGAAATTGTTTCAGGCGAAAAAAGCATCTTAAACATTACCCTAACAAATAATGGTGAAGTTAACATCTTAAACTTGGATGTTACTCTAAGTCTTCCTAAGCCAGTTGCAAGTTTGGGTGGAACTTCTTCTTCCTCACCACTAATCTTGCTTAATGAAGATAACTTCTGGCATTTTGACAAAATTAAACCTAAAGAATCTGTTTTAATACCTGTTCTTTTAACAACAGATAAGGGTGTTGTTGGCACCTACCAAATTAGTTTAACCTTAACCTACCAAGATGAGCGAAACCAAACCTATAGAGAGACAAGAAGTGTAGGTTTAACTGTCTCACCAAAAGTTCCAAGCTCACTCGTCAATATTGAATCCTATAAGGTTAATCCTCAAACAGTTTATCAGGGTGATGTTTTTACTCTAGACTTTAACCTAAAAAACTTTGGGGATTTTAAAGCTCAAATGGTTACTGTTACACTTACACCACCAACACTTTTTGCTACCTTAAGTCCTTCAACCGTTAGTCTTGGGGATATAAAACCAAACACATCTAAGCAGGTTAGTTTTAAGGTTATGGCTTCTCCCTCCGTCAAAGCTGGTGTTGTTCATGTATTTAGGATAGACATATCCTACATAGACAGTAAGGGAATAAAACAAGTTACAACAAACACTTTAGGTGTTCCTATTCATGGAAAAATAGAGTTTACAATTTACGATTTTTCAATCTTACCCTCACCAGCCCATATTGGAAGCGAATTCACAGTTTCATTTACACTTTTAAACCACGGGACTTCACCAGCCATGTATACAAACGTTTCAATTATCCCCTCAAAAACATTTCAGCTTACAAAAGAAAGTTCATCGTATGTTGGGCAGGTTGACCCGAATGCACCAGCACCTATCTCTTTAACATCAATAGTTTCTTCTGATGTGGAAGAGGGCAATTATCCGCTTAAAATTCTTGTAGTCTATAAGGACGAATATAATCAACCCCATAGCTTTACCTATGAAACATCAGTAAAAGTTGTTACTCCTCCAACACCACCCAAAACAAGCCAAACTACGGTTACAACTCTAATATTTGAAAGTCTTCTTATACCAGCAATCGTTATAGTTGTCTTAATCATGTTGGCTGCAACTATTCTAATTAGAAGGAAGCTTAAGTCTAGCAAGGAGAAACCATGAACCCTATAGAAGTTTTTAAGTTTTCTTTTGAAGCTTTAAAAGACAGAAAATTAAGGTCAACCCTAACAATTTTAATGGTTATTATTGGTGCTAGCCTAATAGTCTCACTTAATGGAATGAGTGCAGGCTTCTCTGAGTTTATAAATTCTGCTTTTAGCACCCTATCCCCTAACACGCTTATTGTTATTCCTGGTGGAGGGGTTGAACGTGGAACATGGACAGCTCCATCTATCTCCTTGGATGATAGGATGGTTAAAAGGCTAAAGTCTGTTGATGGTGTTGAGGTGGTTATACCCTTTATTCATAGGTCTGCAGTTTTAAGAGCAGGGTCTGCAAGTATGTCTGTTCTTGTTGCAGGGATAGACCAGTCAAAGCTTCACTATATTTATCCAACTCTCTCTCTTAAGGAAGGAAAACTTGTTCAACCAACAGATTCTATTGGTATGCTTGTTGGAAGCGACATTGAGATTCCTCCAGGTGAAACTAAACCTTTTGTAAGACTTGGTCAAGTTGTAACCTTAGAGTATACTCGAATAGAGGAAGGTTCTCCTAAACCAGTAACCGTAAAAAGAGCTTTTGTTGTTAAGGGTATCCTAAATTATCTTGGTAGTCCAAGTTTTATTAATGTGGATAAAATGGTTCAAATCTCTCTTCCTGCAGCTAACTCTTTTTTTAGGTGTGGTGGAAAATATGATGGGATTGTTGTTGTAACAAAGTCTTTTGAGTTAAACGATAAAGTTGAACAGGCTATTAAAGACATTTATGGTGAGGATGTTGGTATAATTTCACCAAAAGTTATTTCTCAAACAGTTCAAAAAATAGTTGGCGGTTGGTCGGTTTTTATTTTGACGGTAGCTGCGGTTTCACTTATAGTTGCAGCAGTAGGCATAATAACAACACTTTTTACCTCGGTTATGGAGCGTACAAAAGAAATAGGTGTTTTAAAGGCCTTAGGCTTTAAAGACTCTCAGATACTTCTACTCTTCTTAACTGAAGCTGTTTTAATAGGTGTTATCGGTGCAACCATAGGGTTAGTTGTTGGAATAATCTTTGGAAGTTTCGGGTTTTCTGCGGTAATGGGATTTACTGGTTTAGCCTTCCCAATAGAACCAGTCTACGAACCCCAAAGCCTAGCATTTATCTGGCTTTTTACAGTTGGAATAAGTGCAACTGCAGGTTTCTACCCTGCATGGAGAGCCTCAAAACTAGAGGCTGTTGTGGCTTTAAGAAAAGAGTAAAACTAACAAAAACCAACTAAGAAGAAATTTCTTCCTTTATTTTTTCAGCTAAACTTTTAGTTTTCCCATGCTCTTTAAACGTTATTCTAGTTTCAAGTCTAACCGGAAAGCCAAGAGCCTTAAAAACCTCGTAAAGAACCTCCCCAGTAATCGGCTCCTTTAATCTTCCACTTCTTATTAGAAGTGCAAGATTTTGTACCACAGCCTTTGCAACCTCTGGGTATTGGCTGTAGGCTGCTTCAAGAACCTCTTTCCCTCTTCCAACAAGCATTCCGCTTACAACCTGGTAAGGATCAGTTTTTTCTTCTGTAGTTTTTAAGTTTGCCTCTTTAAGTCTTTTTTCAAGTTCTTTAAGCTTCTTAAGCTTAAGCAACTCAAGCTCAATATCTGACAAGTTACACTTCACCCATGCTAAAATTAGTCATCAAACATCTGTTACTTTGTAAACTACAAATACTTTTCCTTAAAAGTTTTCTAATCACATATGCTTTATGGGTTTCTGTTAACTTATTGCTGACGTAATGTCCGGTGGATGTGTGAAGCAATCCGAAGAGTCGGCGAAGGGACGTCATACTTATTTTCTTTTACGTTTAGAATACCAGTTAATGAAAATTATCCAATACAGGAATAATAATGCAACAATGCTAATCCAGTATGGTT
>CAZAHF010000009.1:0-27183 GCA_964484995.1 uncultured Candidatus Bathyarchaeia archaeon
CAGCTATTCTTGCTGCTTCCATTCCAGCAGGACCACCACCAACAACCAAAACCTTCCTAGACTTTTTGGTTGGTTGAATTTTATACTCTGATTCTTTTCCAGCAGCTGGATTTATACAGCATTTAACATCTAAACCCATAAAGATTCTGTCAAGACATCCTTGATTACATGCTATACAAAGCCTTATATCTTCAAGTTTACCTTCAAAAGCTTTTTTTGGTAGTTCTGGGTCTGCTATAAGAGGACGCCCCATACAAATAAAGTCTGCTTTTTCTTCAACCAATATTTTTTCAGCTAAAACTGGGTTGTTTATCCTTATTGACGCTAAAACGGGAATTTTTATAACCTTTTTTATTTCTTCAGCTAGATATACAAAGGCCCCCCTTGGAACATGCATAGCAATTAACGGTTTTGTAGATTCATGCCACCCAGCATTAACATTTATTGCGTCAACACCAACTCTTTCTAAGGCTTGAACAATCTGCTTGGACTCTTTTAGGGTGTTTCCTCCCTCCATAAACTCGTCAATAGAGAGTCTGCATAAAATAGGATAGTCAAATCCAAGTTTTTCCTTTATCTTTTTAACAATTTCAATAAGAAACCTCATTCTGTTTTCAAGCGAACCTCCATACTCATCATTTCGTTTATTTGTAACTGGAGAAAGAAACTCGCTAACAAGATAACCTGTTGAAGCTAAAACTTCAACCATGTCAAAACCAGCTTTTTTAGCTCTTTGAGCTGCATCAGCAAACTTTTCCTCTAACTCTAAGATTTCTTCAACTGTTAATTCTTTTGGTGTTTCACCTGTTAACCTAGAAGGAATACTTGAAGGTGCAACAGGTTGACCGCCTATAATAGTTGAACGAGCATACCTTCCAGCATGAAAAAGCTGAGCACAAACCTTTACCCCATAATCTTTAACAGTCTTAACAAGTTTTTTATATCCAGAAATTAGCCTGTCCTCATGAAGACCAAGCATGTTTTTAAGGCCTCTACCTAGAACATCAACATAACATCCTCCAACAATTATTAGTCCTACACCACCCTTTGCTCTTTCAACATAAAAGTCTATGATTCTTTGAGTTACAGAGCCGTCTTCAGCCGCATAACCAAGATGAATTGCAGGCATAACAATTCTATTTTTAATTTCTACACTACCTATTTTTGCAGACTCAAAAAGCTTTTTAAACATTGTAATTAGACTAATTAAGCAAAAAGACTTTTAAAGATAACCTCTACAAACAGAAACAGTTATCTTTTGTTTAAAATTAATGTTGTTAAGGGATGGAGAATAGGCTATTCGGACATAATGGATGAAGAAGCTTGAAAGGTCTGACCTAAACCTTCTCCTCTCCCCATAGAGGATAAGGCTGGTGAAAAAGGTTGCGTCTTATAATTTTTGGTCCACCAGGAGCAGGTAAAGGAACTCAGGCTGAAAGAATTGTTAAAAAAACTGGTATTCCCCATATCTCAACTGGAGATATGTTTCGTGAAGCTGCTGCAAAACAAACAGAGCTTGGTCGAAAAGTTAAGGAGTATATGGATAAGGGGGAACTTGTTCCAGATGATATAGTTGTTAAGGTTGTTGAGGGAAGGTTAAAACAGCCTGACTGTGAGAAAGGTTTTCTTTTGGATGGTTTTCCAAGAACACTTATTCAAGCTAAGGCTTTAGATGAAATCTTAGAGAGACTTAAAACAAGAATTGATGCTGTAATAAATTTGGAGGTAAGTGAAGAAGAAATTATTAAAAGACTTTCAAATAGAAGAGTGTGTAAGGTTTGTGGTGCTGTTTATCATCTAATTTTTAATCCACCAAAGACTCCGGGTAAATGTGACAAATGTGGTGGAGAACTCTACCAGAGGGATGATGATAAGGAGGAAGCTATAAGAAACAGGTTAAAAGTTTACCAGACACAAACTCAACCACTTATTGAATATTACCGTAAAAAAGAGGTTTTAAAGAATGTTAACGGAAATAAAAGCATAAATGATGTTGAAAAAGAAATAGAGAACATTCTTAAAAAACTAAAATAGAGATTTTTAAAAGATGTCAATCATTCTGGCTAGGACTGCCTTACCCCTATAGTCTGGTAGAAGTATTGGAGACCTTCTCTCAGTTTTTATACCAGCGTTTTCAAGTTCTTTTACGTATCTTTCTACGTGGTTTAGGGTTAGCTTCTCAATTTTTACCCCATTCTTAACATAGTTTGCAGCTGTTATTCCTGCTCTTCTCCCAAAAACTAGACAGTCAAGAGTTGAGTTTCCCATAAGCCTATTTTTCCCATGAACACCTCCGGAAACCTCTCCAGCAACAAACAAACCTTTAACATTTGTCTGCCCATACGGGTCTGTTTCAACACCACCATTTTGATAGTGGAGTGTTGGAAAAACCAAGACGGGATTTTTGGTAATGTCAATTCCAAACCTGTTAAACATTCTAACCATACCTGGGAAAAGTTTTTTAATCGCGCCTTCACCACGAATCTGGTCTATCATTGGTATATCTAACCATACACCTCTAATTCCTGTTGGGGTTGTGATTCCCTTATTTCTTACATAACATTCTCTTATTATTGCTGCTGCTTCTACATCTCTAGGCTCAAGAGGGTTAACAAAAGCCTCACCATCAACATTCACAACCTGAGCACCAGCAGTTCTTAATTTTTCAGTTAAAAGCAACCCTATTATTTGCTGAGGGTAGGCTGCACCTGTAGGATGATATTGAGCTGTATCCATATCTCTAAGTTTTGCTCCAGCTCTATAAGCCATAACTACACCATCACATGTAGCTCCATAATGGTTTGTTGTTGGGAAGCCTCTAATATGAAGCCTTCCAAAACCTCCACTTGCAAGAATTGTTGCTTTTGCTTTAACAATTTTATATTCTCTTGTTTCCATGTTCCATAAGATTGCTCCTACAACCTTACCATCAGCATCTGTTAAAAGCTCTATAGCTGGATAAAACTCAAGACATGGTATTCCTCTATTCCTAAACTCATCTCTAATAACTCTCATCTCTTCAAGTCCAGTGTAGTCTCCAGCAGCATGCATTCTTCTTCTTGATGCACCACCACCTGGAAGCTCTAAGAAGAACCCGTTTTCATCCCGGTCAAACATAGCTCCAAGCTCTATTAACCATTGAAGAATACGTGGAGCATCCTCTACAAGAGCTTTTACAACATCAGGTTTGTTAGCAAAATGTCCACCACCCATAGTATCAATAAAATGGATTATTGGAGAGTCATCAGGCCTATCAGCTATCTGAGTTCCTCCCTGAGCCATAACAGAGTTAGAGTCTCCATGTCTTAGCTTTGTAGCAAGCAAAATGTTTTCAGCAGGAACCCCACTTTCGTTAGCCCAGATAGCCGCTGTGGTTCCGGCAAGCCCACCACCTATTATTAATATGTCTGGTTCATAGTCAACCTTCTCTAAATCTATCTCTTCCGGGTTAATAAGCGGATAAGCCTCAAGCAGGTCAACAACCTCATTTGGAGCTATCTCCCCTTTGTTAGGGCCAACTCTAATTTCTCTTTTTCCACCAGGAGCATAATCCGGATGAATTTTTAGAACTTCTTCTCTTTCTTCAAGCGTCATAAAACGTGGTTTTTCTTTTAGTCGAGCATTTCTTGTTTCATGAACAATCTCTATAAGTTTATACATGTATTCTGGGTATCCTTCAATAAGCTTAAGTTCAGACATTTTTTCACCTTCATTCATTAATCAAGCTTTATTTCTCTTTTTCTATAGATTTCTCTCAACTCCTCCACACTAAGTTTAAGAATTCTTTCAAACTCTTCATTAAACTTTCCTTGATCTATTTCCTCAATTCTCTTTTTTAGGTTTGGTTCTGGTGGAACTTCAAATTTTCCATGAATTCTTCTTACCAGCTGAAATAGATGATAATGTATTATTTCCGCTGGACATCTAATTGAACAAAGACCACATTGGATACATTCAAAAGATGATTCAGCTGCAAACTTAAAATCGCCACGAAGCACTGCCTGAACACAGTCCATAACCTCTAAGGTTTGAGGACATGCTTTAGTGCAAGTGTTACATGAAACACATCTAGCAACTTCTGGAAAATGTTTAAAAACTACGTCTAAACCTCCCCCTTCCTTGTTAAGGTCGTAAACTGGTTTTTCAGCTGGGGAGAAGGGTATTTGAACAAGATACATTCCATCTTCAACTCTTGTTTGGCAGGCTAAAGCTGTTCTAAGCTTATAGTCACCTTTTTTTCTGTAGATTGTTGCACATGCTCCACAAAAACCAGCCCTACATCCAGCTCCTCTAATAAACCGGTAGCCAGCAAACTCTATTGCTTGCATAAGTGTTAGGTCTGCAGGAACTTTATAGGCTTTACCCATAATGTAGATTGTTACCCAATGTTTAATGTCTTTTTCATCAATACCGGTGGTAACAGACTTGTTTGACTCTCTTATTCTCTCCATAATATCCAAGAATTTTTCAGAGGTTTTTTCTACTGTTTTTTCCACCAAGCTCCCCACCCATTAACAGGATAAGTATCATCTAACTAACCTAACACTTTTTAGGTCTTTAAAAGATTTTTTTCAATAAGTAATGGTTTTGGATTTACATAGTTTAAGTCAAACCTACAACACTCCTCTTTTAAACCAAACGCTAAAACCATTAGCTGAGTAAAATAGAAAACTGGTATCATTTCAAATTCAGGATGAGCCTTTTTTATTTCTTCCTGTCTAGTGTCTAAGTTAAAAGTGCATAAGGGGCAGCTTGAAGCAATACACTCAGCACCATTCATTTTTGCTTGGTTAAGAATATCAAATGCTAGTTCTGCAACCAACTCTTTCCTGTTAACTGTCTGATAACTACCACAACACCTTGTTTTAAACTGTGTATTAATAACCGTAGCACCTAAAGCTTCAAGAAGATTTTCAAGAATTTTTGGTGATTGAGGATTATCTATCCCAACTTCCTCTGGTCTTAAAAGTAAACAGCCATAGTAGGGAGCAACCTTCAAATTTTTTAGCGGATTCCTCACTTTTTCCTTTATTTTTTCAAAACCAACATCATTTTTTAATAGCTCTAAAAAGTGAATAACCTCCACATTTCCTTGGTAAGGTTCTTCTGTATCTGTTAAGAAGGTGTTTATTTTTTCTAGTCTTTCTTTTGCTTCTTTAACAAAAAGGTTACTTCTTTTTAAGGTATTAAAACACATAGAACATAAAACAACTACTCGATACTCATCTTTTACAATACCTTTCTCATTCATTTCTTGAACCCTTATAAGGTTTCTTATTGGAGCAATCTGATGCATTAGGTCATCAGTTGTCATTGAAAAAACAGCACCACAACAATTCCATCTTGGAAGTTCAACTAGTTCCACACCTAAAACTTTAGCAGATTCAATAGCTGAAGTTTCAAAGTTTTTTCCTACAGTTTTTAGGGTGCAACCAGGATAGTATGGAATCTTCAATATTCCACATCCTAGGATGTAAATTTGCGGAAACAGCTTACAAGAGCTATTTGAGGAAGTCTTTTTAATTCTTCTTTGGGGATTTCTGAAATATGGATGTGGTCTAAACCTTTTCTTAACCTTATCTGTCTTAATGCTTCTCCAAGCTTAGCAAAATCTATTTTACGTGGACATCTTGCAACACATGTAAAACATGAAAGACAAATCCACATTGTTTTTGAATCTAAAACTTCTTTTTCATGTCCAAGCTGAATAAGTCTAACCAACATTCTTGGAGTTATATCCATCTGACCTACTGCAGGACAACTACCAGAACATAAGCCACACTGCATACATGAGCTAAGGTCTTCACCACTAAGCTCCTTAACCTTCTCCAAGAATTTTTGGTCTCTTAAAGCCACCAGAACACACCTTTCCACGGCGGCTAAGCTAAATAAATTTTATATTTAACAAGATTCTTAAGCTAAAACTTAAAACTTTTGTTTAACTTAGCTACATTATTTAGTGGAGATTACTCTATTCTTAATGTTATATTATGGTGCATGACACTGCAGTGCAGTGTATTACACTATAATTATAATTATGTGTGATTTAGGTTGTGTTTAGTTTATGTTATGTTTGATTTCCCATATTTTTTCAGCTAGGCTTTTTAGGTAGTCTAGGTTTTCAAGTTTATTTAGCCATCTTTTTGGTATTGCTTCAAATCCGTGGTAGGCACCGCTTATTGCTCCTGTCATAGCACCTAGGGTATCTGTATCTCCGCCTAGGTTTACTGCGTAGGTAACTGCATCTTCAAAACTTTTATAGTTAGCTAAAAAGGAGTAGATGGCTGTTGGAACGGAGTTAAAGGCTTCTATTCCGTTTCCAAGTAGAAAAATAACTTCCCATTTACTGGTTTTTTTGCTAAGTAAAAGTTTTATCTTCTTAATCTTGTTTTTGTAAACTTCACTTTTGACGAAGTTTTGAAGAGTCTGTAGGAAGTTTTCTATGTCTAGGTTTTTTAATGGATGTTGGTTTAAAGCTAAAGCTATGGCATAAGCTTGAAGAACAGCACCTTCAACTCCAAGCGGATGAGTATGGGTTATTTTTGCAGTTTTAATAGCTGTTTTTTTAAGCTCATCAAAATTGTCATAATAGAATATGCTTACTGGTGCGATTCGCATAGCAGCCCCATTTCCATAGGAGCCAACACCACCAAAAAGGTTTTTAGCAGCTTCCTCCCACGACTCCCCCTCAGATATTAACTGTAAAACTATCTGAACGCCAAAACCATAACCTCTACTTGAATCAAAATTTTTTATGAATGTTTTAGCCATATGTTCTCCATTAAACCCTCTGTTTTCAATAAGCGACTCTGCAACCCCTATCATCATCTCAGTATCATCCGTGTAGGAGCCTGCTGGAAGTTTTCCAGAAAGCATCTCTCTAATTTTCCCATATTTTAACTGAATTTGTTTTGGGTCATAACCTTCAACAGGCATACCTAAAGCATCACCAACAGCAGTCCCAACCAAGGCTCCAAGAAACTTTGACTTTAAAAGCTTCTTATCCACCATTAGTCTTCAAGAGCCTCCAAAACTACTTCTGTCAAATATTTTACCGGAATTTTTCTTCCAGATTTTATTGACGCATAATTTAAGTTAAAAAGACAGAATGAACAGGCTGTTGTTAAAATTTCAGCTTTTTTTAGAGCTTCGTTAACCTTTGTTAAAGCCATTTGAACAGAAAGCTCCTTAAAAGCAGCTCTAACCCCTGAATCTGCACCACAACAAAAAGATTCTTCTCTATTCTTATCAAACTCTATAAGATTTCCAGCCGCATTTAGAAGATTTCTTGGCTCATCGTAGATACCAAAAAACCTCCCAAGATGACATGGATCATGATAAATAAACGTTTTTTCTAGTTTTTTGATTCTTAGTTTACCCGCCTTATAAAGCTCATCTAGAATTTCAACCACATGTTGAACCTCAACTTTTTTCTCACCTGTAATTCTCGGATAATACTCTTTAAAAGTCCTATAGCAGCCAGCACAAACAACAAAAATTTTTCTTACCCCAAGGTCATCAAAAAAATCTAATTTTTCTTTTACAAGTTTCTCAGCGTTTTCCATGTCTCCAAAATTTATAAATGGAGCCCCACAACACCCCTCATCTTTAACCAACCTAAAATCAAAACCAGCTTTATCCAAAACCTTTATTGTTGAAACAGCAGCCTCTTTTGTTAGGTAAGCTGAAAGACAGCCAACAAAAAACATTGTTGAAGATTTACTGTTAAACTTTTGTTTGTAGGATTCTGGAAGCCAATCCCATCTTTTTTCAGGATTTCCACCTACAGAATTTTGGTTTTTTAAAATTGAGTCTATGATTTTTTTGTGAGACTCTAAGGGTGCAAAACCCATCTTAAACAACTCAGCCCTACTGGCACCAACAATATCAGAAACTCTTATGTTAACCGGACATGTTTTTTCACAAGCCTTACACTGTGTACAAAAAAAGGCTGTTTCAACCATCCATTTTTGGATTTGTTGGTTGTTTAAAATTGTTTTAGCAACTTCAAGTTTTGATGTTGGTGTGTGAAAATCGTTTTTTGTTGTTAGGTAGGCTGGGCAAACATCTTTACAAGCATAACATTCAACACAGCTTTGAACTTCTTCCAGATATTCCTCCAAAGCCATCCTTATTCAACCTAACCATAGGTTATCTATAGAAGAAAAATTTTAGTGTTTTGTTTAGGGATGCCCGTTCGGTTTCCACCGAACATTTTCAAAAAGATTAAAAACTTCAGCGGTTATGTTTGTTTAGTTGAGGTTGACTAAATGGGGAAAACACTTCTAACAACACTAATATTTCTAGCAATCTTACTTATACCTACAACTTCTTTAGCTTATGCTGATAAAGGCACAATACCTATAGACAATATACCAATCTATGAGCCAAGTCAAAAAGCCATAGTTGCATGGAATGGGGAAGAAGAAATTCTCATACTTTCTGTTGACTTAAAAACTCTTAAAGCTAAAACACCTGTTTTAGAAGTTCTTCCCTTACCATCAATACCAGAAATCGAGGAAGCTTCACCTAAGTCTTTTGAGGTTTTACAAAAGTATTTTATGTCTAAGAAACTTTCCTATGGGGAGAAGAAGGGTTTAGTTGGTGTTGAGGGGGTAGAAATTGTTTTTCATGAAAAAATTGGTTTTCATGATGTTACTGTAGTTAAGGTTAAAGATGTAAAAGATTTTGTCTACTGGATTAAAGATTTTACCAGTAAGAATGGGCTTCCAACACCTAACCTTATAAAAGTATTAACCCTTGTTGAAGACTATATTAAACGTGGATTTAACTACTTTGTCTTAGACTTAGTAGAGGTTGTTCAAGATGTTAGAACTGTTAAACCGTTAATGTATAGGTTTGAATCTAAAAAAGCATATTTTCCACTAAAAATCTCTTCTTTGGCTGAAGGAAAAACAACAATAACGGTTTTTCTCTTAACTAAGGAAAAAATAACGTTTCCAAGAGCATTTTTGGCTTCTGGCTATAGAATCCTTATGGAAAACGAGAAAATACCGATAGAGACTGTTGCTGAAGCAGACCAAAGACTTGTAAACCTATTTAAACCCAACATAAATGTTTGGTTTTCGGTTATCACCTACATAGGAAGACTTCAAAGCCTACGGGAAGACCTTCTACTTGAGGTTTCTCATGAAAAATGGATACCCTATAAGCCAAACCCCGAACAGGTTAAAATATCTGTAGAAAAAACTGATAAAGACAAAACCTTGATTAAGGTTTCTATAACCTTTAAAAGCGGCGGTTTCCGTGTTGATTGGGGTCAGGTTGAAAGAAAAAACTCTGTTTTTAGTGTAGACACAAAGGTTGAGGCTTGGACAGGCCCTGCAATCCAAGTAATAACAGTTGAGACAGCCACCTATAATCTAGGCTCTCTCCAACCAGGCGACTATACATTTATTTTTAATGTAAACGGCCAGTATGTTAAAAGTGTAGAGTTTAAGGTTGAGGAAGCTCAGCAGGGTCAACCGTTAGCTTTACCTGATACTCTTTTAAACCTTATTATTGTTGCTTCTTTTATTGGTTTAATTTGTGTTTTGGCTTTTGGAAGAAGAATCTAAAATTTTTATAATGTAGGCTGTTCTACCTTTTTTCGAGGCTTGGTGTATTTAGTTTGAGGATATTCATGGATACTCATATTCATTCAAGGTATAGTAGAGCCACAAGCCAAGATATGACTGTTAAACCAATAGCCTATTACGCTCAAATTAAGGGGTTAAATGTTGTTGGTACAGGGGATTTTACTCATCCTTTGTGGGTTAAGGAGTTAAAAGAAAACCTTGTTGAAGTTAACAATAGTGGATTATACTCAGTTAAAGATGAAAAAAATCCGCGTGTTTTCTTTATGATAACAACAGAAGTTAACACTGTTTTTGATTATGAAGGAAAAACAAAAAGAATTCATCATGTAATTTGGGCACCATCTATTCAAACAGCAGAACAGATTAATGAAGCTTTAGCAAAATATGGTTCTTTAGAGGCTGATGGTAGACCAACCCTAAAAATGACACCACCAGAACTTGTTGAAATTGTTTTAGAAATATCAAAAGATAATGTTATTTTTCCAGCTCATGCATGGACTCCATGGTTTAGTCTTTTTGGGGCTTTTAGCGGCTTTAACAGCCTAAAAGAATGTTATCAAGACAAGTCAGACAAAATTTTTGCTTTAGAAACAGGATTATCTTCAGACCCCCCAATGAACTGGAGGGTTAGCGAACTTGACAGGATAACCATAATCTCAAACTCAGACAGCCATAGCTATTGGCCTTGGAGACTTGGAAGAGAAGCAAACGTTTTAGATGTTAAAAATCTTAGCTACCATGAAATAGTTGAGGTTATTAGGTCCGGAAATCCTGAAAAGCTTCTTTTTACAATAGAAACAAATCCTGCTTATGGAAAATATCATTGGACTGGACATCGGGCTTGCGGTGTTTCTATGCCTGCATCTGAAGCTATAAAACATGGTGGGATTTGCCCTGTTTGTGGTAAGAGAATGACTAAGGGTGTTGAGGAACGGGTGGAAGAAGTTGCTGATAGACCTCAAGGATATAAGCCGTCTAATAGACCTGGCTATGTTCACCTACTACCCTTATCAGAGATTTTAGCATGGGTTTTTGGATTTGAAAGCCCCTCAAACAGAAAAACATGGGAAATTTATAGTAAACTTGTTGAGAGATTTGGAAGTGAGTATAAAGTTTTACTTGAAGCAAAATTTGAGGAGCTTGCTGAAGTTGTCGGGGTTAAAGCTGCAAATCTAATAGTAAAAGTTAGGGAAGACCAAGTAAAAGTTGAACCTGGCTATGATGGTGTTTATGGAAAACTTATCCTAGATGAGGAAAAAGAAGAAGAAATTAAAAAAACTGTTAAAAGAAAAAGTTTAAGTCTTCAAGACTTTATGTAGAATAGGCTTCTTAGGTTTAGTGGAAGTATTTATATAGTGAACTATTCCCAAAAAATGTTTAATCTAAGACTTAGGGTTTTAGTGGCGGTGAAAATTGTCTTCAGTTGAAGTAATCAAAAAAATACGTGAAATAGAGGAGGAAGCCCGTAAAATAATAGAGGAAACTGAAGCTAAAGCAAGAAAAATAGTTGTTAATGCTGAAGCTGAAGCTGAAAAAGTTAAACGTGAAGTTATTGAAAAAGCTAAAAGTGAAAGTGAAGAAATGCTAAAAAAAGCTGAAAAAGAAATTGAGAGAAAGGTAAAAGAGATTCAAAAAGAAAATGAGTCAAAGATTGCTGAGCTTAGGAAAAAGTCTTCTAAAAACATGGGTAAAGCTGTAGATAAGATAATTGAAGCTGTTTTGGGGGTTTAAATTATGAGTACTCTAATCCCAAAAATTGGAGAGGAGATTTTAGCTGATGCTCAGGCTGAAGCAAAAAAGAGAATAGAGGAAGCTGAAAAGGAAGCTAAAGAAAAGATTGAAAAAGCCAAAGTTGAGGCTGAAAAAGAGGCTGAAACATTAAAAGCAAAAACTCTGGAAGAAATAAAAATTTTAGAGGGAAGAAGACTTAGTGAAGCAAGACGTGAAGCATCCATAAAAATTTTGGAGGAAAAAAACAGTTTAATAGGGAAAGCCTTCCAGGAAGCCTCAAAAAAGCTTGAAAAAATTGTTGAAGACGAGGTTTATATTAGAAGTCTTCGTTCTATTATCGAAACAACAGCTCCACAACTTGGAGAAGAGGAAATTAAGGTTAAGTTTAACAGTAAAGATCTTAAGCGTAAAAATGATATTCTTAAAAACCTTAAACTTCCATCAAACATAAAAATAACCGTAGATAACAACCCAATAAACACTATTGGAGGATGTATTATTCTTACCAAAGACGAAAAAATAAGAATTGATGAAACCTTTGAAGCTAGACTTGCTGCTGCTGAGAAAACTATAAAAAAGGAGATTGCAAAAATTCTTTTTGCCGACTAAACCCTAAAAACAATAGTGTTTATTTTTTAGGGGTCTTAAATTTTGGACGTGTTTGAAGCAATAAAAACTAGAAGAAGCATTAGAAAATATCGGAAAGAACCCATACCAGAAGAACTACTACTAAAAGTTTTAGAGGCAGGAAGATGGGCTCCCTCCGCAAAAAACAGTCAACCATGGAATTTTATAGTATTAAAGGATGAGAAAGTAAGAAGAGATGTTGCGGAAGCTTTTCCGCCTGGAAGATTTTTAGCTGAAGCTGCATGTGGAATCGCTGTTGTTACTGATCCTAAAGCCTCAAATCATGCTGTTGAAGATGGAGCTGCTGCAACTCAAAACATGCTTTTAGCAGCTCATGCTTTAGGTTTAGGTGCATGTTGGCTTGGAGTTTATGGTGGTGTTTATGAAGAGAAAGTTAAGGAGATTCTTGGTGTACCTAAAGAGAAACTTTTAATCTCTGTTATTTCTCTAGGTTTTCCTGCTGAAACCCCAACAAAAACAAGAAAAAGCTTAGATGAAATTCTTTTTACAAACAAATATGGAGAAAAATAACAGTCTAAACAACCATTAAATTTTTTAGACAAGAAATTTTCTGCCAAACGTTAAATAACCTGTGTGACCTACTGTTAAAGTTTCCGGTCTTGTTCGACCAGTCTCAACCTGATATTTTCTAACCAAACACTCAAAGGTCTCTACCTCTAAAAAGCCAGTTTTACGCATAGCTTCAACAGTCCTTATAACCTGCTCAATTGTAGGGCTGAAAGATGCAAATACACCAGTATTTTTTAATGCGTTATATGCATGAGGGACTACAAGCCATGGGGTTGGCATATCAAGCACAACAGCATCAACCTCAGACTCCTCTATACCTTGTGTTAAGTCTGCTTTCTTTAAAACAACAAAATCTAAGACCCCGATTCTTCTAAGATTTTTTTCAGCGGTTTTTAAAAACTCTTCTTTTGTTTCATAACTATAAACTTTACCGTTTGGTTTTACATAGGAAGCAAGCAAACCTGTTAAGGCTCCGCTTCCAGTTCCACCTTCAACAACCCTTGAACCAGGACCTATATTTGCATATAAAAGAATTAAACCCATATCCTTTGGATAAATTATCTGGGTTTTTCTAGCCATTTTTTGTAGGTAATCTTTTAAGGTTGGTTTTAAAGCAATAAACTCAACATCCATGCTACTTGTAACTTTAACTCCAAAAGGTTTACCTATCAAACTATCCAGTTTAATAAATCCCTTATGTGTATGTAAAACTTCACCCTTCTTAGCCTTAACTAAGTATTTTCTCCTACTATCAAGGTAGAGTAAGACATCAGAATTTTCCTCAATAATTTCCAACAGCAAAAATCCCCTAACTTAACCTTTATCCAGAAAACCTTTAAGTTTGTCTAAAAGTTTGAATACAGAGATTAACAAAGTTTTCAAGTATAATTAACCCTTCATTATTTTCACTAATCTCAGGATGAAATTGAACAGCATACTGAGGTTTACTCCTATGTTTTACTGCTTGAATCTTACATATAGCTGAACTTCCGTAGTTTTCAAGATGGTTACCTGTAGAAAACAATTCATAAAGATGAGTCTCATAAACTGTTAACTCCTTTTTTCCTGGCGCAAGAGGATACTCACGATGGAAAAATATTTTTACTATCCCGTTTTCCTCTTTCTCCATTTTTCTTATCCTAGCACCATAACAATAACCAAATATTCGAAGACCTAAACATATCCCTAAAACCGGACGTTGGACACTCTCAAGAAAAACCTTATACCAAGCAAGCAACTCTCGATATCTATCACCAGGAAGAAAACCGCCTGAAATAACTATTCCACAATAGTTGTTAGGCTGAAAAATTTCCCCTGGCTTCTTAATGTCAACTTCAACCTTAAAACCTTTAAGAGAATTAATAAGCTTATCTAAGGTTTCGCTTTTATTATCAAGAACCAAAATTTTTTTGATTTTAAATTAACCTCCAAAACTTATTTTATAAAACTATGGTTCTAAGTTCTAGTTTAAATTACCTTAGGCCTTATACTCTTTAACAGCATTAACAATTCTATTCATAGCTGTTTTTAAGTTTTTCATTGAGCTTGCATAAGATATTCTTATATGTCCATCAGAACCGAAAGCATTCCCAGGGCTTACAACCACATGAGCCTTCTCTAACAGGTACATTGTAAACTTTAAGGAGTCTTTTTCTAAGGCTGAAATATCTGGAAAAAGATAGAATGCGCCGTTTGGCTTTGGATATTTAAACTCGGAAACCTTTGACAGCATGTTTAAAACAAGTTTTCTTCTTCTAGCATACTCAGCCAACATTTTTTTAACATATCTATCAGATGATTTTTTTAGAGCTTCCAAAGCAGCTTTTTGAGAAATTGCGTTTGCACAAACGTTTACAGCGCTTTTTACCTTAAGAATGTTTGAGACAAGCTCTTTATTCCCAGCAAGATAACCGATTCTCCAACCAGTCATAGCATAGGTTTTTGAGAAGCTGTTGATAATGATTGTTCTTTCAAGATTTTTATCAAAAGAGGCTATGCTAAAGAAGCTATTACCATCATAAATGAATCTATCATAAACTTCGTCAGTTAAAATATAGATATCATTATCAGCAGCAATTTCAGCTACCGCCTTTAAGGTGTCCTTATCATAAACCATACCTGTAGGATTGCATGGACTATTAACAATAATAGCTTTTGTTTTTTCACTAACAAAGTCTTTAAGAGTTTCAGGGTCTGGTATTAAAGTTTCCTCGTTTACAGGAACAAAAACAGGTTTACCTCCAGCCATCCTTACACAGGATAGGTAGGGTGGATAGTATGGCTTAAAAAGAATAACTTCATCACCTGGATTAACTAAACTCATCAGGGTAACAAATATTGCTTCAGCACTTCCATTAGTTACAAGTATTCCGTCTTTTTCAATCTCAACTTTTTTTTCTTCTCTTATTTTTAATGCCAACCTCTCCCTAAGCTCAGCTAAACCTCGTTCTTCTGTATAATGAGTAAAACCTTTATCCATAGCCTTTTTTGCAGCTTTAACAATGTTTTGGGGTGTTGGAAAGTCAGGTTCACCGATGTTTAGGTAGATTAGATCCTTGTATCCTAGTTGAGCAGCATAATCTCTGATAACCCTGTAAGCAGGTCTTTCAATTTGTTTTCCTCTTTCAGCCAGCTCTTTCAAGACACAAGACCTCAAGCAAGAAATTCCGTATGAAAATCCTTTCTATACTACCTAAAATTAAATTTTTAAGTTTTTTGGTTGTAGCTCGGTATTTTATGAGTGTTAAATATCAGTTTATATACCTCAACCAATCAATAAGTAGTTGACACCATGCCAAAAAAACATCCGATAAAAAGAATAAAACAAAAAATAGAAATCTGGAAGGAAATCCTTCCTACAATAGGGAAATCTGAATTTTACAGACTTTTAGGTAGACTAAAACACCATGCAAGAATTCTTTCTTATAGACCTGAAAACGGTAAGATTGCTTTAATAGTTAGCTATCCATCCTTTAGAGAAAGAATAAACGGTAGAGTTGTTCTTTCAAGCTGGATAGGTAGAGGAAACTATCAGTCAATAAAATTAACAAAGTCCTCTCTTACCAGAGAGGTTAAGAGAAAGTTTTAGAATAAATTAAACAAAAAAATTTTAAATAAAAAAGTCTAATTTTTTATTGTTAGGGGATGAAGAAAAAATGGCAAAGAAAAAATATGCACGTACAACAAAATCAAAAAAGAAAAAATCAAAAAAGAAAAAGTAGGTTAAGCTTAAAAATTTAAGGACACAAATTTTTTCTTTCCGTATAAGTAGATTGAATCAAGTTAGATTAAAAAGTTTTTATTACTCCTTGCTTCTAGTTTTTTAGTGGTGTTTTCCATGGAAGAAGATGTTTCTAGATATGTTAAGCTAAGATCGACTCCTATTTATGGAACAACAGTCTTAAAACGTGGTTTTGCAAAAATGCAGAAAGGCGGGGTTATTATGGATGTTACAAATGTTGAACAGGCTCAGATTGCTGAGGATGCTGGTGCTGTTGCAGTAATGGTTCTGGATAAGCTTCCCGCAGATGTTAGAAAAGCTGGTGGTGTTGCTAGGATGTGTGACATTAAGGTTATTGAGGAAGTTATGGACCATATTACAATACCTGTTATGGCTAAGTGTAGAATAGGCCACTACATGGAGGCAAAAATTTTGGAGGCTATAGGTGTTGATATGATAGATGAAAGTGAAGTTTTAACTCCGGCTGATGAACATCACCATATCAATAAATGGGAATTTACCGTTCCATTTGTTAATGGTGCAAGAGACTTAGGAGAAGCTTTGAGACGTATAGCTGAAGGTGCAGCTATGATTAGAACTAAAGGTGAAGCGGGAACTGGTAATGTTGCTGAGGCTGTAAAACATATGAAAGCCGTTATGGGGAAAATTAGAGAACTTCAAAAAGCAAACGATGAACAGTTACTTGATGTTGCAAGAGAATACAAGGTTCCGTTTGAGCTTGTAAAGGAGACAGCTAAACTTGGAAGACTTCCTGTTGTTAATTTTGCTGCTGGAGGAATTGCAACACCTGCAGATGCAGCTTTAATGATGTGGCTTGGTGCAGACGGAATTTTTGTTGGCTCAGGGATTTTTAAGTCTGAAGACCCTCTAGAGAGAGGTAAAGCAATTGTTTTAGCAACAACCCACTGGGAAGACCCCTTAGTGGTTGCTGAGGCTTCAAGAATGGTTAGCGAAAAGAAGTCTATGGTTGGTGTTGATATTAAAACTCTAAAACCGGAGCAACTTATGCAGTTTAGAGGTTTGTAGGTTCTTGAAAACTCTTAAGATAGGTGTTCTAGGAATCCAAGGAGCAGTCTCTGAGCATGTTGAAGCTGTAAATAACACTCTAAAAACAATGAATTTAAACGGCTCATGCTTTATTGTTAAGAATCCTAGTCAACTTCAAGAGGTTGATGCGTTAATAATTCCTGGTGGAGAAAGCACAACCATCGGTAGGGTAGCTAAAGAAAAAAAACTATTAGAAGAAATTGTTAAAAAGGCTGAGGGTGGAACTCCTATTCTTGGTACATGTGCCGGGCTTATTCTGCTTGCAAAAGAGGTTTATGATTCAAAGATTGGTGTTGTCGAGCAGCCTCTACTTGGACTAATGGATATAAAGGTTGTCAGAAATGCTTTTGGAAGACAAAGAGAATCATTTGAGGTTGACTTAAACATTCCAGTTTTAGGTGCTAAACCCTTTCCAGCAGTATTTATCCGAGCACCAGTTATAGAGAAGGTTTGGGGTAAAACAAAGGTTTTAGCCAAATATAATGACAAAATTGTTGCTGTTCAAGAAGAAAATCTTTTAGCAACAGCTTTTCATCCGGAGCTAACTGAGGATAGAAGACTTCACCAATACTTTTTAAGAATGGCAACTTCAAAAGTGTAAAAGAAGAAAAAATTAAACCCACAAATTTTTGTGGTTGGGGTTTAAATGTATTTTAGCCACGGATTTTCTTTATGATATTCGTTTAAGGATCTTATCTGGAAAGCAGCTTTCCCTTTCTCTTTTAAAGCTCTAATAAAGGCTTTACTTGTTTCGATTCTTGTTAAAACAGGAACTGAAAATTCTACTGCTGTACGTCGAATAATATAGCTGTCATCAATTGTTTTTTCTTTGGTTGGGGTTGGTGTGTTTATAACAAGCCCAATGTCTCCAGCTGAAATCATTTTTGGGATGCTTCGAATACCGTCACTTATCTTACCAAGTCCAAGAACCTCTATCCCATGTTCTTGAAGGAATTTTGCTGTTCCACCTGTAGCTAGAATTGGATAACCCATAGCTTGAATATCTTTAGCAATCTCAAGAGCAGCTTCCCTGTCTTTTTCCCTAACAGTAACAAGAATAAACTTTTTCTGGTCTGGGAAGTTTAATCCTGAAGCCAAAAAAGCTTTTAACATCGCTCCCTCAACCGTATAGTCTAAACATGCAACCTCACCTGTTGAAGTCATTTCTACTCCTAAAAGTGGGTCTGCACCTTTAAGTCTGAGAAATGAAAATGTTGGAGTTTTAACACCAAAATGTCCTATTTCCTTGCTGTTTACAATTTCATTTTTAAACTCTTTAATTCGTTTACCCATCATAACTTTTCCACCAAGATAAATTAACGGAACACCTGTACACTTACTTGTGTAAGGCATACTTCGACTAGCTCTAAGGTTAAGTTCAATAATGTAGACTTCACCATTTTTAACAAGAAACTGAATGTTAAAAGGCCCTATTACCTGAATTTCTTTGGCTATTCTTACAGTATAATCCTCTATTTTTTCTATTTCCTCCTGAGTTAAGGTTTGTGGTGGAATAATCATTGTTGCATCCCCACTATGAGTTCCAGCAAGCTCAACATGCTCAATTATGGCGCCTATAAGCACATCTTCACCATCAGAGACAGCGTCAACTTCAACTTCTTTAGCATCCTCAATAAACTTACTAATAACAACTGGATGTTCTGGAGAAATTCTTGTAGCTCTCTCTATATATTCAAGAAGCTCCTTCTCTGTTGTCGCAACCCTCATAGCTGCTCCTGAAAGAACATAAGAAGGTCTAACTAAAACAGGGTAACCAACTTTTTTTGCAAACTCTTTAGCCGACTCTAAGCTTGTTACACTACTCCATGGTGGTTGAGGAATTTTAAGCTTATCAAGAAGAGAACTAAACTTCGCCCTATCCTCAGCTCTATCAATATTTTCAGCTAGTGTCCCTAAAAGTTTAACACCATGATTTTTTAACGGTAAAGCTAGACTATTGGGTGTTTGACCTCCAACATTAACAACAACACCCAACGGATTTTCAGCTTCAACTATATCTAAGACCCTTTCAAGGGTTATCTCTTCAAAATAAAGTTTATCTGACATATCATAGTCTGTTGAAACTGTTTCAGGGTTGTTATTTAAAACTATTATCTCATCTATACCCTCCTCTTTTAGAGACCACGCAGTATTCATAGTACAGTAGTCAAATTCAACACTACTACCTATCCTTATACATCCAGCACCAAGAATAAGAACCTTCTTTTTAGGTGAAAAATCAACATCATCTTCACTATCACCGTAGGTTAAGTAACAGTAGTTTGTTTTTGAAGCCCACTCAGCAGCCATAGTATCAATAATCTTAAATGAAGGCTTTATCCCCCATTTTTTCCTAAAAAGCCTAACATCATCCTCACTTAAACCTAAACATAATGCTATCTGTTTATCTGAAAAACCAAGCATTTTTGCTTCACGTATAATTCTTGGTGCATCCTTATCCTCCAAAGAAAGATTTCTTAAGACCTTTTCCATCTCAACTATGTTTCTTATCTTGTAGAGGAACCAACAGTCAATTCCTGTAAGCCTGTTAATCTCCTGAATAGAAAAACCTCTTTTAATAGCCTCAGCAATAACAAATATTCTTTCGTCTGTCGGGTTTTTAAGCAACTCTTTAATTTCGTCGTTAGACAGGTTTTTAGGTTGATCCGGATTTGCTACAAGCCCAATTTTCCCAATTTCAAGACATCTAATTGCTTTCTGGAGAGCTTCCTCAAAAGAACGCGCAATAGCCATAACTTCTCCAACAGACTTCATTTGAGACCCAAGATGAGGATCCACTGGACCTGGAAACTTTTGAAAATCCCATCTTGGAATCTTTACAACAACATAGTCTAAAGCAGGCTCAAAACATGCTGTTGTTACACCTGTAACCTTGTTTATAAGTTCTGGGAGAGTATAACCCAAGGCTAGTTTAGCAGCTATATAGGCTAAGGGATAACCTGTAGCTTTTGATGCAAGAGCACTAGACCTAGACATCCTTGCATTAACCTCAATAACCACATAATCTTCACTTTGAGGATCAAGCCCAAACTGAATGTTACATTCACCAACAATTTTTAGGCTACGAATAACCCTTAAAGAAGCACTTCTTAAAATATGGTATTCTCGGTTTGTTAAAGTTTGAGTTGGCGCAACAACAATACTGTCTCCCGTATGGACACCTAAAGGATCAAAGTTTTCTAATGCAGCAACAGTAATTGTGTTATCAGCACAATCACGCATAACCTCATACTCAATTTCCTTCCAGTTTCCAAGATACTTCTCAACCAAAACTTGGTGAGCTGGACTAAGCTCCAAAGCTTTTGGAACAATATCTCTTAACTCAGCCTCACTGTAAGCTACACCTGAACCTCCCCCACCCAAGGTATATGCAACCCTAACAATAACAGGATAGCCTATCTTTTCAGCTATCTCAAGAGCATCCTTAACAGAGTAAGCAGCTTGACTTGGAGGGATTGGAACATCTGCCTCCAACATTGCTTTACGGAAAAGGTCTCTATCCTCAGTAGCTTCAATTGTTTCTATGGGTGTTCCAAGAACTTTAACACCTTCACTTTCTAAAACACCCATACGTTTAAGTTCAACTCCAACATTAAGCGCTGTCTGACCTCCAAAACTAAGCAAAATTCCATCTGGTTTTTCTCTTCTAATAATTTCTGCAACAACATCTGGAACTGCTGGTTCAAGATAGACTTTATCAGCCATTCTTAAGCTTGTCTGAATTGTTGCTACATTAGGGTTTACAAGAATAGTTTCTATACCTTCTTCACGTAAAGCCTTTAAGGCTTGAGAGCCACTATAATCAAATTCCGCAGCTTGACCAATAACTATTCCACCACTTCCAACAACCAGAACTTTTTTTACGGTTTCCCTGTGTGACATTTTAACCTCTAACCTTAAATTTCTCTATATCTTTTAAGAATAAGTCAAAAAGAAAACTTGTGTCTACCGGTCCTGGTGCAGCCTCAGGATGAAACTGAACAGCAAAAACAGGTAGTTTTTTATGTCTTATACCTTCAACAGTTTTATCGTTTGCATTTAAAAAGGTTACCTCAACATCCTCTGGTAGAGAGGAAGAGTCTACAGCATAACCATGGTTTTGGCTTGTAATATAACATCTTTGAGTTGCTAAATCTATAGCTGGATGGTTTTGACCTCTATGACCAAACTTTAACTTGTAAGTATCTCCACCAAAAGCTAAAGCTAAAACTTGGCAGCCTAAACATATACCAAAAATAGGAATCTTGGCTTCTAAAAGCTGTTTAACAGTTTCTACAAGATACGGAACCATCTTTGGGTCTCCAGGTCCATTTGATAAAACTATTCCATCAGGATTTTCTGAGAGAATTTTATCTACGGGAGTATCTATTGGAACCTGAACAACATCAACTTTTCTGGCTAAAACATTATTTAAAATGCTTTTTTTCACCCCACAATCCACCAAAACAACCCTATATTTTCCATCTACATCATACCTAACAATCTTTTTTGTCGAAACTTCTTTAGCTAAATCTGTTTTATTTGGATCTGGGATACGCTTAATTTCTTCTTTAATCTCCTCTAAGCTTGGCTCTTCCTTTGAGGGATAAACGTGAAGAATCCCTAACATAACACCATAAACCCTAAGCTTTTTTGTGAGCATCCTTGTGTCAACACCATAAATAGCTGGGATGCCGCTTTCCTCAAGCCACTCATCTAAAGTTTTCTTTGAAGCCCAATGGCTTGGCTCCATACAAAGCTCTCTAACCACGTAACCCCTAATCTTAGGTCCATCAGACTCAAAATGGTCTGGACAAACACCATAATTTCCAATAAGCGGATAAGTTTGAACCAAAATCTGACCGTTATAAGAGGGGTCAGTTATAGATTCAACATAACCCACCATCCCTGTGTTAAAAACAACCTCACCAGAAGTTTTACAAGTAGCCCCAAAACCATAACCAAAAATAATAGTTCCATCTGCTAAAGCTAAAACTGCTTTTTTCTTAGGTTTAAGGTTACTTAGTGGAAAAGGTGAACCCTTCTTTAGGAAGAAGAAAATTTTAGATTTAAACTTTTCTGCTAAGTTTTATTAAAGCTTAACAGGTTTAAATATGGATTCTTTAACCAGTTTTCGGTTAGATTAGGATTAATCTTAAACTTAAAAAACTTTTTATATGGTAAAATTTAAAACAGACATAACCATATTTAAGTTAGCTATTAGTGGTGTTTAGTTTGCCCGTGGTAATCTATGTTTTAATAGTTACAGAGATTGGAAAAGAGTCTGAAGTGAAAGCAGCCTTAGAAAAAATTAAGGGTGTTACAGAAGCTAAAACTGTTTATGGAGAATATGATGTTGTCGCAAGACTTGAAACACCAACCTTAAAAGAGCTGGATGAAATTGTCACAACCATGCGTAAGATTCCAGGAATAATCAGAACAGTAACCTTAATCTCAGCCTAAGCCTTTAAAACTTTTTTAGTTTCACTAATAAGTTCCTCAAGACTACTATAGTTTTTAGTTGGTATCTGTTCTAAAACAGACTCTACCGTTGCTTGTTTCCCCTGTTTTAAGTCAAAAAGTTTCCATCCATGCATTTTAAGAAGATTAGCCTTTGAAACTGGAAATTTTGTTTTTTCAACAATCTTTCTAAACGATTCTAAGCCAAAACAACCAGTTAAACTTGGAATTTCCCCTGTTTCAACAAGACTTTTAAACCTTAAAGCATCAGTGAACATCGCTAAATTGTTAAACAAAACATAGACCTCACGTTTCTTATTAAACTTTTTAACCGTTTCTAGAAGCTTTTTAAGCTCATCATCCGAATACTGATAGTAATATAAACGTTTACCTAGCCCATGAAGCCTAAAATATGCTAACTCCCCGGTTTTTATTGGTAAATTAACAAAAGGATCCGTACAATGAATAACCCCATAATCATCAAAAATTTTTTCCAAAGTTTTTTTAACTTCTGATTTAAACCAATCTGGTCCTCTTGTCTCCCAAACCCAGAAAACTTCATGTTTGCCTGCCTTTTTAAAGAAATCTTGAACTTTTTTAAGAATAGTTTTTTCCGGTCTAAAAGAGGCTGGTGTTTGAATTAAAAGTATTTTTGAGTTTAAGGTTTTACATATATCAACCATAAGGTTTAAAGCCTTAATACACTCTGGTTTTGGGTCAAGCCTATATACATGGCTTATGTCCTGATGTGCTTTAACAGTAAACTCAAAGTTTTCTGGTGCTTCTTTCCGCCACTTTAATAAAACACTATGTTTGGGGTAATTATAGAACGTAGAATTAATTTCAACAACTGGAAGCTCCTTATAATACTTTGCTTTTGAAACCGGAAACCCACAACATCCAATCTTTATCGGCATTTTGAAAACCCTAAGAAAGTTTAATTTCTATTACAAGAAATAAATATTGTTGTTGCCTGTGAATTAAAGCGGGTGAAGAATTGAAGCTTAAACCCCCTATACTAGTAAACATAAAAAATTTTGAAAGTTTTTCTCGGCTTGCATTAGCATTAACAGATACTCCCCCACTACTCTGGTATTTTAAACATAACGGGAAAAAGTTTCTTGGAACATTTTCTGTTTACGTGTCCTGGAAAGGTGACCTTCCACTTTTTGCCTATATGAGAATAAAAAGCAGTCCTGGCTCATTTCTTGCATATAAAAGTGACCTAGAAAAAGAAGAGTTTTTGTTTACAAACAATATTGAGGATACAAGGTATGTTTACGCTCCAATAATTAATTTAAAAAAACCTCCAAAAATTTTTCAGGATGCTTTTGATAAAAAGCCTCCAGGTTTTAAGAAGCCTATCGGAATAGAGCTGGATGGAATTAAATCTATGATGAGGCTTCTATACCTAGTTTCCATAAAAGAGTATACCTCCTTCCCAGTTTGGAGGTTTAGGAAGGGAAGAAAATATATTCTTGGAGTTTGTATTCCTTTTGAACGTTATTATGAAGCTAATGCTCTTCCAGTATTCTTTTATGTTAAGGAGAGAAAACCCCCACTTGAGCCTTTTATAAGATATAGTACCTCCAGAGTTAGTGGGGAGAATGTGGAGTATACTAGGAATACTGCTGACACAAAATTTTTTTATGCAAAGATTATAGATGTAAAAGATATGCCGCTCTTCCCCGAGTAATATTTAGCCCTCCTTCATGGTAAAAAGCATGTTTAAAAGCAAAATTCAAAAAATATCGGAAAAAAATAAGTCAAGAATAGTTTTAGCTTTAGATTTAATAGAAAAACGCAAAGAAAAACTTTTAAAGAGAAGTTTTGACCTAATAGAAAGGCTTTCAAGCTTGATTTGTGCAGTAAAAATTAATAGGCATCTTGTTCTTCCTTTAGGGCTTTCTGATGGTGTGAAAAAAATTGTCAAATTTATTCATAGTTTTGATTTGCCAGTTATAATAGACTGTAAAATAAACGATATAGGCTCAACAAACTTTGTTATAGCTAAAAACTATTTTAATGCTGGGTTTGATGCTTTAACAGCAAACCCTTTAGTAGGTTTAGATGATGGATTAAAACCTGTTCTTAACCTAGCTCATAACAAAGGGAAAGGAGTTATTACTGTTGTTTATATGAGCCATAAGGGTGCTGAGGAATTTTATGAGAAAAAAATTTTAGAAAAAGATAAGCTTAAACCGCAGTACATAGCTTTTGCTGAAAAAAGTTTAGAATGGAATGTTGACGGTGTTATTGTTGGAGCTACAAGACCAGAAAAAATAGGTGAAATAAAAAGGATTTTAAAAGAAAAAATTCCTATCTATTCACCAGGTATAGGATTTCAAGGTGGAAAAATAGAGGAAGCAGTAAAAATGGGATCAGACTTTCTGATTGTTGGAAGAACAATTATTAATGCAAAAAACCCGGTAAGAGAAGCTGAAAAAATAAGGAAAACTCTTCTAAAACTATAGGGGCTTTACAGGAAACTTCTCTTATCTTTGATTTTGTTGTTGCCAAAGCTCATTTTTTAAAAGGTCTCTAACAGCTGCTCTAACGATGGCGCTTCGACTAGGATACATTCCGGCTCGAACAAGTTCATCCATTCCTTGAACTAATGCATCCGGCAATTTTACTGTGATAATTTTCATTACTGAAGGCAACTCAAAATTTAAGTTAGTGTACTTTAGATATTAATTGTTTTATTTAATTTTTTTAAGTTTAAACTCAAAAATATTTGAAACTACGTAATCTTAAAATAAACCTTAAATTTAGACTATATGGTGGAGGGTTGTCTGTTGGGTGGACAGAAGAGAAAAAGTATAAGCGCTATGGAAAAAGCTCAAAGACTTAGAGAGGAAAGGGAAAGAGCTGCAAGAAGAAAAACTAAGGCTGTTATTGAAAAGAAGGTTTTAGGTGTTGGTTTACCAAGCTTTGATGATAAGGAGCTTCTTAACCAGCTTGTAAAAATGAAGGCTATAACCCCTTCTACTATAGCATCAACCTATGGGGTTCGTGTTAGTGTAGCAAAAGATTTTCTTGAGGAACTTGAAAAAAGAGGAGTTGTTAGTTTAGTTGAGGGATGTAAACGTATAAAAATCTATAAGCCAACGGTTTCAGCAGCCTAACTAAACCTGTTTTTCAACTTTAATTATGTTTCCATTTTTAACATTTCTAAAAATTTGAAGGTTTTCTGTTATTTTTCCAACAACGTTTACTTGGCTACATGGTTTTGATTTCTCATAAAAAATACAGAAAGCGTTAGCCTGAGGCCAGTATGCAAGAGTGCCAGCTTCAACAATACTTTTACCTTTTTCAACACCAGTTTTAATTGGGGTTAAAAAATAAACTTTCCCATTAAGGTTTACTGCTTTACCCTCTAAAGGGAGGGATTTAACTATCATGTTAACAGTTTTTGGTGCAAGAAAAAGGATAAGTTCACCTTTACTTTCTCCAAGGTTTTCAACAACAATTTTTATGTTGGTTCTTGAAAAACTAGCCAAGTTAATCGCCAATTTTAAGGCTTAAACATTTCTTTTCCAAACATTTTAAGAGGAAAATGTCTTCTTTTTAATGTTTTTAACATTTTTTTGGTTGTTTCAAAATACTGGATTAGCTCTTTAACCTCTTTTTCACTTCTACCAGATCCTCTTGCAATCCTTCTAATCCTTGAAGCATTTAGGATTTTAGGGTTTTCACGTTCTTCTTTTGTCATAGACTGAATTATGGCTTTCCAACCATCCATTTTTTCTTCTGTAAGCTTAAGCATAGAATCATCAAGTGGTATGTTAAGGCTAAATCCAGGAATCATTTTAAGAATTTTTCCTAGAGAACCAAGTTTTCTTACTTTTTCAAGCTCCTCAAAAAGCTCTTCCAAAGTGAGTTTTCCACTTAGAATAGATTTAACTTTTTTTTCTGAAACTGTTATTTCAGCCTCCTTTGCTTTTTCAATAAGCCATTTAAGGTCACCCATTCCTAACAAACGTCCAACAAATCTTGGAGGGTCAAAAAGCTCTATATCCTCTATTTTTTCACCTGTTCCTATGAAGGTTATTGGAGCGTTTACTGCCGCTACGGCTGAAAGTGCTCCTCCTCCACGTGCTGAGCCATCAAGCTTTGTTACAATTATTGAACCTATTTTTGTTGCTTCGTTAAAGGCTTTAGCCTGAGCCATAGCCTGCTGACCTATAGTTCCATCAACAACAAGCATTATATGGTCTGGTTGAATTGTTTTAGCTAAAACCTTCATCTCCTCTATAAGACTCTTTTCATCTTTATGTCTTCCAGCAGTATCAACAATTATTGCTTCATAGCCATCTTCCCTAAACTTTTTAACACCTTCCAAGGCTAATTTTACAGGGTCTTTAATGTTTTCATCTCCATAGATGGGTATACCTGCAAGGCTTGCTAGTTGTTTAAGCTGTGCATAGGCTCCTGGCCGATAAGTGTCAGCACAAACAACAGCCGACCTTATCCCCCTCTTTTTTAAGAATCTTGCTATTTTAACGGTTGTTGTTGTTTTACCAGACCCCTGAATACCAATAAGCATTAAAACATTTGCTTTTCCAGGTTCAACAGGAAGTTTTGCTGGATTCTCACCAAGAAATCTTGTTAACTCATCATAGACAATTTTTATTAAATGTTCCTTTCTTGAGAAACCTGGAGGAAGTTTTTCATGTAGAGCTCTATCCTCAATCCTTTTTGATAAGTCTAAGACTAGATGGACGTTTACATCTGATTGGAGTAATGCTCTCTGTATATCTTTAATAAGCTCTTTTATTGTCGCTTCGTCAACCACACTAAGCCTAAGAATCTTTTTTAGTGATTCTTGGAGTGTTACACCAAGCTTTTCAAGAACCATAGCTTCTCCTAGCCTCTTGACTCAACAATAGAACATTAACTTTTCTTCTTACCTTTAACTTTAGCTAGTGCTGAGGCAGTAATTAA
>CAZAHF010000010.1:0-24891 GCA_964484995.1 uncultured Candidatus Bathyarchaeia archaeon
AAGGTTTTAGGTAGGGTTATAGGTAAAACTAATGCTGGGGTTGTTTTTAAGCCAATTAGAAAAATTTATGTTAACGGTAAAAGGATTGTTGGTGTTGAAAGCTTTTTAAACCTAAACCTTGTTAAGCTTGTTGGGGTAAAAGAAAAGCTTTCTATAGGAGACCATGTAGAGTTAAAGTTTAGATAGAGAAAAAGCTAAGACTTGTAAGAATTAGAGCTAAACGTTTAAGGTCTAGTTTTTCATGGTTTGTTAAACATCCAGCAACAGCATAAGTATACTCAGAGTTCCAAACAATTTTTTGTCTTAAAAAACTGTTTAGCTTTTCTGAGTCTAAACCTACAGCAGTAAAAGAATATCTCATCTCCTCTGGATGTATACATGATTTACCCTCTTCAGCCTTACATTTTTCACAAAGCCTACATTGGCCAGCTATAAAACATATTCCTTCAAGCTCTTTCTCAAGCCTCCTACCATAATCATAGGTTAGTTTGGCTAGAAACTCCCAGTTGTTTAGGTTTCTACCGTAAACGTAGAAAAGGTAAACTAGAATATTTTTGTGTGGGAATTGACCTATTTTTGGTGCAAAAGGTGGGCAAGCATAGTTTTTCCCGTAGTTTGACTTGTCAACTCTACATTTTTCCCTTATAGTCTCATCTACAATCAAACTTTTTTCTATTAATAGAAGCTCATAACCTATCTTTTTACCAAACCTTAAAAATTCACCCTCAAAACGTTGTTTTACAGCCATATTTAACATTTCTTTTTTAATATCTTAAGCCTTAACATATATATTTGGTGTTAAAATTTGAAGCTTAGAAGTGAAACTGTTAGATTTGGTGTTGAGAGAGCTGTTCACCGTGGCTTGTTTAAAGCTTTAGGTTTGGGTGACAGAGAGCTAGAAAAACCCTTAATTGCTGTTGTAAACTCTTGGAATGAAGTTGTTCCAGGCCATATTCACCTAGACAGGTTGGCTAGAGCTGTTAAGGAGGGTGTATATGAGGCTGGAGGGACACCTTTAGAGTTTAACACCATAGGTATCTGTGACGGTATTGCTATGGCTCATCCTGGAATGATGAATTCACTTCCAAGCAGAGATTTGATTGCTGACTCTATTGAGCTTATGGTTAATGCACACTGCTTTGATGCGATGGTTTGTGTTTGTGGATGTGACAAGATTATTCCAGGTATGCTTATGGCTGCATGTAGACTTGATATACCAACTATATTTGTTACAGGAGGACCTATGCTTCCAGGATGGTTTAAAGGTGAATATGTAGGTTTATCTCAGCTTTATGAGAGTATTTCAAAAGTAAAAACTGGAAAACTAAGTGAAGCTGAATTTAAAACTTTAGAAGATAACACTTTTCCTTGTGCAGGTTCATGTGCTGGTCTTTACACCGCTAACACTATGCAGTGTTTAACAGAAGCTATGGGTATGTCTCTCCCATACTGTGGAACAACACCAGCAGTTTATGCTGAAAAAGTTAGAATTGCACGTGAATCAGGTCGAAGAATTGTTCAACTTTTAAAAGCTAACTTAACAGCTAGAAAAATTATGACTAAAAAGGCTTTTGAAAACGCAATAATGGTTGATATGGCCTTGGGAGGTTCAACAAACACCGTATTACATCTAACAGCTATTGCACATGAAGCTGATATAGAACTTCCACTAGAAAAATTTGATGAGTTAAGCAGAAAAATCCCCCATCTAACAGCCCTAAATCCTGCAGGACCCTACTATATTAAGGATTTACATGAGGCAGGAGGTATTCCTGCTCTCATGAAACAAATCTCAAAACATTTACACTTAGACTGTATTACAGTAACAGGTAAGACTGTTGGTGAAAACATTAAAAATGCAAAGGTCTTAAGAGAAGATGTTATCTGTTCACCTGAAAAACCTGTTCATCCTGAGGGTGGAATAGCAATTCTTAAGGGAAGTTTAGCCCCTGAAGGAGCTGTAGTTAAACAGTCAGCAGTAGACCCTAAAATGCTTAGGTTTGAGGGAAAAGCAAAAGTTTTTGATTGTGAGGAAGACGCTATAAAGGCTATTCTTAAAGGAAAAATCTCTGATGGTGATGTTGTTGTTATTAGGTATGAAGGCCCTAAAGGCGGACCTGGCATGCGTGAAATGCTGGGTGCAACTTCAACTATTAAAGGTTTAGGTTTAGAAGGAGTAGCCTTAATAACGGATGGAAGATTTTCAGGTGCAACAAGAGGCCCATGTATTGGTCATGTTTCACCTGAAGCAATGGTTGGCGGACCTATAGCCATAGTGCAGGAAGACGACAAAATTGAAATTAATATTCCAGAAAGAAAGTTAAACCTAAAAATTTCGTCAGAAGAAGTTTCTAAAAGACTAAAAGAGTGGAAGCCTCCAAAACCAAAGGTTGAGAAAGGTTATCTTTACAGGTATATGAAGATTGTTGACTCAGCTAGTAGGGGAGCTATTCTAAAAACCTAACCTAATGTTTTAGTCTACATTCTTGTTAACCCGTGGATTACAATAGCTATTCCTATAGCTACAAGAATTAAAGGCCACCACTCTTTTACACCAATCATTGTTTGAACACCAACAAAAAGAATAATTATTCCGCCAATCATATAGCCTAAAGCCTGAGCATGATTAGCCACAACCACAATTTTAAGGATAGCTGTTAAAATAAATGCTACTCCTAATCCGATAAGAAAATACGTCCACCATTTTTCCCATAAGATTATCTTTGTTAAGGCTAGATAGAAGGTTAAACCTAAAACAATTAGGATAAATCCAACTAAAACAATGTTTGTAGGGTCTTTTTGAACATTCAAATCAGCTTCTCTCCTAATAAACCATAAAATTGTTTGATTAAAGCTAAACTACCCAAATATAGGATTATTAAAGCTAAACACATAAAAGTTTAGTTTAAAGATTATTTCTATTTAGTTTGGAGGGAGCCTAATCTTCTTGAATGAAAACAGCGGCTTCTGGTTTTTGCTTGGAGGGCTTCTACTTATTTTAGCTGGAGTTTTTGCCCTACTAAAAATTAAAATTTACAATTTCCATATTGCTGATTTTATCTGTCTTTTTCTGGTTGTTGTGGGAGTTACTTTAACTATTTTAAGCTTACTTAAATTTACCCCAAACATAAAAGGATTCACAGTTTTTCTTATTGGTTTAATAGTCTTTAGTAGTGTAGGATTTGGATTCTCAGCTTCACCTCAAACAATCAAAATCTACAACTTTACAAACAAAGATTTTCAGTATGTAAACGAGGTAAATATAAACTGTGAGGTTCCTGCGGGAAATATCTATGTTTTGTTTGTGACAAAACCAGATCTAATCTGTAGCCTTATATTTAAGCAGTCTTCATTCTTTTTGCCTCCTGGAAGAGTTGAATTTACTAACAAAAGCTCTGGAAACCAGTTAAACCTAGACTGTTATGCTGATATTGCTGATGTAACAATAATCGCTAAGCCAAACTTGAAGGGTGTAATTCAACTTAAAACAGCTACAGGAAATGTTTACTGTAGCCTTTTAAACACAACAAACCTTAATGTTTTAACAGTTGAAACAATAACAGGAAACGTTGAAGTTATTGTTGACATGGAAAACTTAAAAGAAAATTTAACAATAACCGCCAGAACAATAACGGGAAACATAGACTTTAAAACATTTTTAAATGGGAAAGCTGGATGCAGCCTAAAAGCCTTAACCAAAACAGGAAATGTGGAAACAAACCTTCAAGATTTTCTAGTTCAACTTCAAACCCTAAACCATTATCAAGGCAAAACAAGGAACTATGATAAAACCTCTACAAGGGTTAATGTTGTTTTAACAGCTATAACTGGGAATATTAAGGTTGTTTCTATCAAAAAATAAAAACGTTTAATTTTCTATTCTTCGGAAGGATATAGTGAGACATGTATAGAACTGGTGTTATGGATCTAGTTCTTCATGGTGGTTCTGTTCCAAAATGGCTACTTGGAAGAATGGTTAAACTTGCAAAAGGAATATTTACGGTTATAGTTGACGAGTTTGGTGTTGAAGAGGTTTTAAATAGGGTTTCAGACCCTCTGTTTTTTCAAGCCTTATCAAATGTTCTTGGTTTTGACTGGGATTCAAGCGGTTCAACCACGGTAACCTGTGGTGTTTTAAAAGAAGTTTTTAAACAAGAAAATCTTGGAATAAGGATTGCTGGCGGAAAGGGTGAGAAATCAAGAAAAACTCTTGACGACTTGGAGATGATAGGTGAAGAGTTTAATATTTCAACAAGAAGACTTGAAGAGTTAAAATATGCAAGTCGAATGACCGCAAAAGTTGATAATACTGCTATTCAAGCAGGTTACCAGATATATCATCACACAGTTTTTGTTTCCGAAAAAGGAAGCTGGGCTGTTGTTCAGCAGGGGTTAAACCTAGAAAGTAAAACCGCAAGAAGATATCATTGGCTTAGTAAGACTTTAAAAAGTTTTGTTGAAGAGCCTCACACAGGGATTAGTGGAGAAAGGATCCATGAAAATGTTTTAGATATGACTGCAAAACAAAGTGAAGAATGTAGAAAGGTATGTGTAGATATTGTTAATGAATCTAAAGAAAAACTACAAAAACAATATTTAGCTTTGGTTAAGCCAAATCAAACTTTTTTAACGGATTGGTCTAGACGAGAGATTAAACTTGAGAAGTATCCGCATTATAGACTTTTACCTGAAAATGTAAACTGGAAAGCTCTTCAAGAAGCTTATGAGATTAAACCTAAAAATTTTGAGGAGATTTTGGCTGTTAAAGGTATTGGGCCTGCAACAGTTAGAGGATTAGCCTTAGTTGCAGAGATTATTTATGGTGCTAAACCAAGCTGGGAAGATCCACTTAAATTTTCTTTTGCTTTTGGTGGAAAGGATGGTGTCCCATACCCCATTAGAAGAAAAGTTATGGATAAAGCCATAAGTTTTCTAAAAGAAGCTGTTAAGGCAGCTGAGGTAGGGGATAAGGAAAAACTTGAAGCTTTAAAACGGCTTAAAGCTTTTGCACCAAAAACCTTAACCTATGGTAGATTAAAAGTCTAACAGCTTTTTAGTTACTTATTCGTAGTAGATTATTCCTTCATCCTCAAGTTTTTTATGCAGCTTATTTACAGCCTGATAAACTTCCTCTTCTTTTTTTGCTCCAGTACATACAAGTTTTCCGCTTGCAAAAAGTAAAATTACAACTTTAGGTTCATCCATCCTATGGATTAACCCTGGAAACTGCTCAGGCTCATACATTGTTTTAGTCAGCTTATAGGTTGCTTTTTCAAGGTCTATTCTTCCGTTTAGACTTGCTGAGGCAACTATGTTTTGAATCTGGGTTTTAGGTTTACCCATTATAACTATTCCACGACTTTTAAGCTCCCTAATCACCTTATCGACAGCCTTAATTGCTTGGGTTTCAGATTTTGCTCCAGTACAAACCATTTTTCCAGAATTAAAGATTAAGGTTGCTGTTTTAGGTTTTTTAAGCCTAAAAACAAGTCCTGGAAACTGTTCAGGCCTATATTCTGCTGTTGGAAAAAGTTTAACGATAGCGTCTAAGTCAACTGGATGGTCTAAGGAGGCTGATGCAACAACATTTTCTATGGTTATAACGGGTTTTGGTCTAGACAAAAATTTCACCTAAACCTCTTATTTTAAGTCTCCTACATAAGGATAAAATGTATTCCAACCATATATATAAGGAGTTACTTAATACTGTCAAAACCCTTTTTAGGCTTTTACACGCCTAGTCAGACTTCAGACTTAGGTTTACCTAAGCCTTTTAACTCATCTAATAGGATTAAAATGACCAGCAAAATTATTGTTATAAGAATAAGTGAATACCCGATGGGTGAGCTTACAAATATTATGATTATCCCTAGATAGGGAACAAGTCTTCCCACAACTTTCCCAACTATTTTTTCAGGAGTAACAAGCTCCGGGTCTGGTATAGGGTTGTTATCCCCTTTAACTATAAACCCTAAAAATTTTCCATTCTCATCATATTTTAAATCATAGATTCTGTGAATTATGTATCTGCCAGATTTAGTCTTATAAACTATAATGTCTTTTTTTCCTTTTTTAAAGTCTTCAATTAATTCTTTAACAGAGACACTTTTAAGAATTACAATATCTCCATGGTTTAGAGTTGGAAGCATACTATGTCCATTAACAACTGTAACAGGATGACTTGTCTTAAAAGTGTAAGCTAAACTTAACCAACCAACAGCATAAACACTAACAACTAGCAAGAAAACTAGGAAAAGTGTAAACAAACCTTTTGAGGTTTTTTTATTTTTAATATTTTCTTCCCTTTTAACACTCAACTCTTTTTACACAACCTATATTTAGGAACTTAAATTAAACAGTTTTGTGGTGGAAGTTTGAAAAGTCTAACAAAGAAAGTTAAAGATTTTGTTAGGAGTAGGGGAGCAGCTCTTGTTGGTATAGCTTCACCAGAAAGACTTTTAAATGCACCAAAAGGACATAGTCCAAAAGACTTTCTACCTAACGTGAAAAGTCTTATCTCAATTGCCGTAAAAATAAATAGATCTTCAATTCTTCAGCTTCCAAAAACCAGAAAGGAGTACAAGTTAAACTATGATATGGCAAACCTAAAACTTAATAGTCTAGCATGGGAAACAGCATGTTTTCTTGAGGATAAAGGTTATGAGGCTATACCGATACCTGCAAGTAGACCCTATAACCTAAAGGAAATTTTTGGGGATTTATCTCATAGACATGTTGCTGTTGCTGCTGGCTTAGGCAGATTTGGGTTAAACAATTTGGTTTTAACACCAAACTATGGGCCTTATGTACGTTTTGTAACTGTGTTAACAAACGCACCTTTAACTCCAGATAACCCTCTAGACAAGGATATTTGTTTAAGAGAGAAATGTTTAAAATGTGTTGAGATATGCCCTGTTAAGGCTTTAGAGAATCCCGTCTATAATCCTATTGAAGGTTGGAGGATAAACAAAGAAAAATGTTTTCATTACATTTATGTTGTTTTAGGCGGGGATGTTTGCGGTCTATGCATAAAGGCCTGTCCAATTCCGGGTAATACCGTGTAAGGTTTACTTAGCCATGATTAAAACATGTTTTTTCAACTTTACTTTAAACACTTTTTGTGTATCCTCTAAAAGTTTTTAGAGTTTTGGTTAACACATACATGAAAAATTTAACGGTTAGTGTTTTTATGGGTGGGAAACAATTCTTTCTTAAGGTTTAGTTGGTCTAGAGATGGATTCTGTGTTTTCATTGCTTGCAAAGCCTATACAGGAGGCTGTTAGGGAGAGAGGTTTCTCTAAACCCACGGAGCCTCAGAAAAAGGCTATTCCCCTAATTCTTGAAGGGAAAAATGTTTTACTTATTGCACCAACAGCGACAGGAAAAACTGAAGCTGCAATTCTGCCAATTTTAAGTATGCTTATTACTTCACCTGAAAAACATCAGCCGGGAATAAAGGTAGTTTACATAACTCCCCTTAGAGCTTTAAACAGAGACCTTATGGAGAGACTTGAATGGTGGTGTAAAAAGCTTGATGTTGGTGTTGCTGTCCGCCATGGGGATACAACCATAAGTGAAAGAAGTAAGCAGGCTAGAAGACCGCCAGATATGCTTATAACAACACCTGAAACACTTCAAGCAATTTTACCTGGGAAAATTATGCGTAAACATCTTAGAAGTGTTCGTTGGGTTGTTGTTGACGAAGTTCATGAGCTTGCATGTGATAAACGTGGCAGCCAACTTTCACTTGGACTTGAAAGACTTAGATGGATTACGGGTAAAGACTTTCAAATTGTTGGTTTATCTGCAACTATAGGTACACCTGAAAAAGTTGCAAAATTTCTTGTTGGGGCAAATAGACCATGTGAAATTGTTAAAATTTCTATCTCTAGAGATGTTAAACTTCAGATAATTTATGCTCAACCAAAAAAAGTTGACTATGTAATTTCAACAAAGCTTTATACTCACCCAGAAGTTGCGGCTAGACTTAGAGTTATGAGAGAGCTTATAGAAAAACATAACTCTGTTTTGCTTTTTACAAACACAAGAGCTATAGCTGAAGTTTTAGCTAGTAGGTTTAAAGTTTGGGATGTAGACTTCCCTGTAAGTATTCATCATGGAAGTCTTTCTAAGCCTTCAAGAATATGGGCTGAAAAAAGTCTTAAAAACGGTCAGCTTAAAGGCTTAGTTTGCACATCTTCACTTGAACTTGGAATTGATGTTGGTAGGATAGACTTAGTTATTCAGTATAATTCACCAAGACAGGTTACCAGGCTTGTTCAGAGAGTTGGACGTAGCGGTCATAGAATTGGAAAGATTCCTAAAGGCGTGATTATAACAATGGATTCTGATGATACGTTAGAGGCTATGGTTATAGCTCGTAAAGCCTTAAACGATGAGCTTGAACCTGTCTTGATACCTGAAAAACCATATGATGCTCTTACCCATCAGATAGCTGGTCTTCTAACTCAAAAAAGAAGATGGCATTATGATGAGGTTTTAGCTATTTTTAGAGAAGCCTACCCATACAGAAATTTAACCAAAGAAGATTTGGAAAAAGTTTTAGAGTATATGCATACAAGATATCCGAGGATTGCATGGGTTTCTTTTGAAGACCAAGTTTTTCTTAGACCTCAAAGGCTAAAACACCTATACGAATATTACTTTGAAAACTTATCCATGATTCCAGATGAAAAACAATATCTAGTCATAGACCAGACAACAGACACACCTGTAGGTATTTTAGATGAGGCTTTTGTAGCTGAATACGGTGAACCTGGAATAAAGTTTATTGTTAGAGGAAGCCCATGGAAAATCACAGACGTATATGGAGACAAAATCTATGTAAAACCTGTAGATGACCCTACAGGAGCTATTCCAAGCTGGGTTGGAGAGGAAATTCCTGTGCCGTTTGAGGTTGCGATGGAGGTTGGCTGGATTAGAAGGTTTGTTGAAGAAGAACTTAAAAAAGGAAGGAGTGAAAACGAAATTGTTCAAATGCTTATAGAAAAATATCCTGCCTCAAAAGAAACTGTTAAAGAAGCTATAAAAGAGGTTGTTGAGCAGGTTGAAGAAGGTTTACCTGTTCCAAATGATAGGGTTGTAACTGTTGAAGAATGGGAAAACTACCTTATTCTTCAATGTTGTTTTGGATCTTTGGTTAACAGAACGTTGGCAAGAGTTCTTGGCCATATTTTTTCTGAGGAATATGGGGAAACAGTAGGTGTTCAAGAAGACCCTTACAGGATTGTTATTCAAAAAGAGGGTCCTATTACGGCTGAAAGGCTTGTTAAAACTCTTTTAGGTCTCTCTGAAAAAAATGTTAGGGAACTTGTTGTTGAAGCTGTGATTAAGACTGGATTGTTTAAACGTAGGCTTGTTCATGTTGCAAGAAAGTTTGGAGCTTTAGCTAAGTGGGCTGATTTTAGTGAGTTCACCTTAAAACAGTTAGTTAAAAGTTTTGAGGGAACAGTAATTTTTGAGGAAGCTCTTCGAGACACTCTAGAAACAGATATGGATGTTAAAAATGTTGAAAATGTTCTTAGGATGATTAGAAACGGAGAAATTAGGGTTTTGGTTGTTAAAAAACGGAAAGAAGCATCACCAATAGCAAGGATAGGTGTTGAAAGAATCAGCCGTAAAACAGATTTAATTCCACCAGAAAAAATGAGAAATATTCTTATTGAGTCTGCTAAAGCCAGACTTTTAAATGAGGTTGGAGTTTTTGTTTGTGTCCGGTGTTGGAGCTTTATTAAACCCATAAGAATAAAAAACCTACCCAAAAAAATTGAGTGTCCTAAATGTGGCTCAAAGATGGTTGGGTTGTCTAAGGAGACTGAAGATAAAATCCTCAAAATTGCGGAGAAAAAGGGTAGAAACCTTAAGGGTAGGGAAGCAGACCTTTATGAAAATCTTTTAGAAACTGCGGAGCTAATCTCAAAATATGGTTATCCTGCAGCTGTAGCCTTGATGGGTCATGGTTTAAAACCTAGAGATGTTGAAGATATACTTGTTGAACATCCGCATTTAGATGATGAATTTTATGAAAGAGTAATTGAGGCTGAAAGAAAAGCCTTAAAAAGAAGGTTTTGGTAAGCCGATGTTAACCTAGCAACCTACACCAATTAGTTAGGGTGTTCTTATGGCTTCCGCGGAGAAATTACGTGAAATTTTTTCTCTTATCGAAAAGCTTGAAGAATACTCTTTTGAAATAGGTCCTATTAGGCCGCCAAGTGAAGGAGGAAGCTATTCCCTACTTATAAGAGTGACAAGAAACTGTCCATGGAGACTTTGTACATTCTGTTATGGAACATTGTATAACAGAGAAAAATTTCAGTTAAGGTCTGTTGAAGAAGTAAAAAAAGATATAAAAAATGTTAGAGCCATGGTTAACCTGCTAAAAGAAATCTCCTTAAAACTTGGATATAACGGGGAGATAAATCTAAGGCTAGGTGAGACTATACTTGAATATGATACAACGTTAAGACATAACCCCTACTTTATAAACGTGTTTAACTGGCTTTATTCAGGTGGGAAAACAGTATTTTTACAGGATGCAGACAGCCTAATAATTTCGACTAAAGACCTAGCTGAAATACTAAGCTACCTTAAAAGCCTTTTTCCACAGGTAGAAAGGATAACCTCTTATGCCAGAGCAAAAACTCTTCTAAGAAAAACTGTTGAAGAATTAGAAGAACTACGTAAACTCGGTCTTTCAAGGTTACATGTTGGGCTTGAAACCGGAGATGATGAACTTTTAAAACTTGTTAATAAGGGTGTAACTGCAAAAGAGCATGTTGAGGCTGGTAAAAAAGTTATTGAAGCTGGAATAGAGTTATCTGAGTATATTATGCCTGGGCTTGGTGGAAAAACATTTTCCAAACAACATGCACTAAATACGGCTAAAGTTCTAAACAAAATTAATCCGCATTACATTAGGATGAGAACTTTTGTTCCAGTGTTAAATACACCCTTATATGAGGATTATGTTAAAGGTAGGTTTAAACTACTTTCTCCTCACGAATGTTTAAGAGAAATTAAGCTTCTTATTGAAAACTTAAATGTTACAAGTAGGGTTTGTTTTGACCATTTTATCAACCCTTCATTAAAAGGCAATATCCCCATATTTAGGCAGAGTTATGAGGGATACAAGTTTCCAGAGGAAAAATCTTCGGTTTTAAAAACTATAGATGAAGCTCTAAAAATTGATGAGTCAAAGTTTAGGTGGACAGAAGAGTTGGTTGGTATTCCGCACTTATAATACAAGTTACTTTTTTCTTTACCCCTGGTTTATTTTATTGTGAAGAAAACAAGAAAAACAAGAGATGCTATAATTCTATGTTTGATGAATAAACCATGGTAAAATCTATTGCTGTCTTTGAGTATACGGTTGGTGGGGGATTTAGTAAAACCCAGCTTAACACCAAACTACTTGTTGAAGGTTATGCTATGCTTTACACTGTTGTTGAAGACCTAAAAAATTCTGGTTATAGGGTGATTACAACCATAGATGAAAGATTAGCTTCAACAATTAAGATTCCAACGGATGAAAGTATGATGATTCCATATGGAGAAACCCCTCTAGAAAAGTTAGAGTCTGCTTTAAAATTTATTGATGGAATCTTGCTGATTGCACCAGCCTTTAAAGACGCCTTATATGAAGCTACACGTTTTATGGAAAAAGCTGGTGTTAATGTCTTAGGCTCAAAATCGGGTGGTGTTCTTAAAGCTTCAGATAAACGTTTAACCTTACTTAGCCTTAAAAAAGCTAATCTTCCAACACCTAAAACAAAAGTTGCTGATATAAATGAGAATGTTGATGAAGTAAGGTTAAAAGTTGAGGAGATAGGGTATCCTGTAGTTTTTAAGCCTGCTGATGGTTCTGGCTGTGAAGGAATAAGTCTTGTTAAAGATTATTCTAAAATTTCTCAAGCCTTAAACCTTGTAAGAAAAAACACTAAAACAAAACATTTTTTGATTCAAGAATTTTTGGGTGGTGTTCATGTAAGTGTAAGTCTTCTAACAGACGGTGAGAACATTTTACCGTTAACCTTAAACATGCAAAAGGTTAAGCTTAAAGAACCATCTAAAGGCTCAGGCTATTTTGGAGGAGTTATACCTTTTAATCATCCTATGGCTGAAGAAGCCAAAAAAGTGGCTTGTTTGGCTGTTGAATCAATAGATGGTTTAAAAGGCTATGTTGGAGTAGACATGATTTTAACAAGAGAGGGTCCTGTTATTGTTGAGGTTAACCCTAGAATTACAACCTCCTACCTTGGGCTTAGAAAAGTTTTAAGGTTAAAGCTTGGAGAAGCTTTAGTTAAAGCTGGTTTAGGCTTAGGTTTACCAAAAAAAATAGACTATAGGGGTGTAGTAATAGTTTCAAAAACCAGTTTACCGAAAGGATTCAATAGAGAATGTTCATCTAATGTGAGTAGAAACATTAAGGTTTTTAATGTTCCTCAATCAAACTTTTTGTTAGCAACTGTCTATGGTAGAAGCTATTCTAATGCTAGAAAGGCTTTTAAAAGGTTTAGGGAAAAAGTTTTAAGGGTTGCTGGATGAGGCTTATTCCTGTTATAGATGTGCTAGGTGGAGTTGTTGTCCATGCGGTAAGAGGTGAGAGAAGTAACTACAAACCTTTAAAAAGCTGTTTATGTTTAACTTCAAACCCTTTAGATGTTGCCTTAGTCTTTAAAAATCTTGGTTTTAAAAGCCTATACATAGCAGATTTGGATGCAATAGAAAAAAGAGTCTTAAATGTTTCTCTTCTAAAAAATTTAAAAGAAAAAGTTAGATTTGAAGAGGTTATGGTTGATGCTGGGGTTTACAGCTACACGGAACCAGAAAAAATCTTAGAAAATGGTGCATCAAAAATTGTTGTTGGAACAGAAACTCTTCAAAAACTAGAAGACTTAACTAGTCTTCTTGAAAGGGTAACCCCTGAAAAAGTTATTGTCAGCTTAGACTACAAAAACAAAAAAATTTTAACTAAGGCAGAAGAACTGGTAGACTTGCCGTTAGATGAAGCTGCTGTTAAACTTCAAACTGTTGGAGTTAAAAGTCTTATGTTTATAGATTTATCAAGAGTTGGGAGTGAAGAAGGAGTAGACGTAACCCTTGTTAAAAAAATTCTTGATGTAGTGAATGTTCCTCTAATTGTTGGTGGCGGGATAAGGAATATAGAAGATGTTTTAAGCCTTAAAAAGCTTGGTGTTTCCGGTGTTTTAGTTGCAACAGCTTTTCATAAGGGAAAAATTAGAAAAGAGGAAATAGCCTCTTTACTTTAGATGTTAAGGTTGAAGGTTTGAGGGTTGAAGCTTCTGGTAAGTGTTTTAGATGAAAAAGAAGCCTTAGAAGCCTTAACAGGTGGAGCAAACATAATTGATGTTAAAAATCCTGGGGAAGGCTCCCTAGGTGCAAGTCCTCCAAGAGTTGTTGAAGCTATAAGAAGTGTTTTAGGAAAAAAGACCGAGTTAAGTGTTGCAGTTGGAGATGTTCCAGATTTACCTGGGACAGTGTCTTTAGCTGTTTTAGGTGCGGTAATGCTTGGAGTAGACTATGTTAAAATAGGCCTTTACGGACCTAAAACACTAGAGAACGCGTATCGGCTTGCAAAAGAGGCATGTGAGACTGTTAAACATTATAAGCCAAAAGTTAAGGTTGTTTTAGCTTCTTATGCAGATTATGCTAGGGTTGGATGTTTACCACCTTTAAAGGTTGCTGATTTAGCCTATAAGGTTGAGGCTGACGTGGTTATGGTTGACACAAAAATTAAGGATGGAAAAAAATCTTTAGAGTTTATGGGTTTAGAGGGGGTTAAAGGCTTTGTTAAAAAGGCTCATAACCTAAACCTTCTAGCGGCTGTTGCAGGCTCCTTAACTAAAGAAGATTTACCAAAGCTTGTTGAGGCTGATGTTGATGTTGCTGGTTTTAGAACATGTGTTTGTGGTGGAGATAGGATTAATGGTCGTGTAAAAAAAGAACTTGTAGCCGAACTTGTTAAACTGATAAAAGGCTAAGTTCTTTAAAATTATTTCCTAAATTTTTCTAAAACCATTAACGCTAAACCATAAGCTGGTGTACATAGAGAGGCTTCCCAACAAACAATTTTTTCAAGATCTATTATCCGCCGAACTCCAACTCTTTTTGCTGCTTCTTCAGCTAAAAATTTTTTACCCATACCCGTAACAACAACTGGCAGTTTTTCTTTTCCTGCTTCTTGTTTTAATCTTCCTAAAACCCTTCTTATGGCTTGGATTATCTGTTCAAGCTGCTTCTTATAAACATACTCACAAATCTTTATGATTTCTTTTTTATTTAACATGTTTAAGTCTGCACAAACAATTCTTGCAATTCTAGCCATAGCCTCTCTTACTGTTTTCCCTCTTCCATCAGCGGTTTCCGTAGTGTAATCTTTTTTACCTAGATTTCCAAGAATTAGGTGAACATCACCGGAGGCAGCAAAAAACTCTGAAGAAACCGATGCATAACCGTTTTTAACTGGAACCTTACTTGTTATAGCTGCCAGATTGGTTCTTAAAGCACCGGTGTAGACAAGTTCTCCACATAAAAGTTTTTCTAGGTCTGTTTTACCTTTAACAGCAACCTTTCCATCTACTATAGGGATTAAGCTTGTGGTTGTACTTCCAACATCAACAATCAAACAATTTTTTATTTGACGTGAAACAAGCCAACCGGTAGCCATCCAGTTTGCAGATGCAACCCTATAAGGAGATTTTTTAGCTTTACCTACAGGTAAAAGTTTTCCTTCAAAATCCAAAACATGAATAATATTTCTTGGAAAAATTTTTTCTATTACACTTAAAACATGACTTACACCCTCAACCTTAGAAAAATATACATCAGAAACTTCAGCGGTCATGGTAACACCAACATTATCAGGCTTCTGTTTTCCTATAAGCCCAAAAACAGTTTTTTGGATAGTAGGCAAAAGCCTATCTTTACCCATTTTCCAGATTGGAAAATATTCAACTTTAACTCTTGACTCTACAATGTTGCTGTTTTTTGTTTTTAGGTAGACAGCCTTAATGTTTGCTCCACCAACATCTAAACCTAAAACATTCATGGTGTTTTTCACAACTAAGATTATTTGCTTTAAAACGTAAAAATCTCTACAGACCTCTTATTAGGAAGAACTAATGATATATTGGTTTAGAGGCTATGGTAAAGGTGAATCTTGAAGAGGTTTTTAATGAGTCTTTTAACTATACACAGAGGTTTATTAAAGATGATTTTGGAAGATACATTATCTTAGCAGTTTTAAGTGTAATTCCAGTTTTAAACCTTACAGTTCTTGGTTATGGTTGTAAAGTTGTTAAAGAAACGTCGCCTAGTCCACCAAAACTTGAAAATTTTGTTGACCTTTGGATTCAAGGGTTAAAGGTTGTGGTTGTAACCGTAATCTATATGCTTATACCAATAATCCTTATAACTCTTAGTTTTTACAGCATCCACCAATTTAGAAAAATCGAGTTTTTCTGGTTTTTCCACCTACATTCCTATCCACAATTAACTTTTCATTTTTAAGTTTAGGTTTTATTCTAACTTTTCTTTTCTCCATAGTTTTGGTTGTTGCTATTGTACATATGATAAAACTAGACAATTTTTCTAAGGCATTCTCACTAAATGAAATTTTTAGGGTTATAGGTAATATTGGTTGGGGAAAATATTTAGCATGGCTAGTTATAGTGTTTGTTTTATGGCTTATAATTTGGAGTCTTGGAAGAATACCATTTATTGGCTGGGTTATTGTTCTTCTGTTAACCCCGCTACTTTTAGTCTTTATAGCTAAATCAATAAATCTACTGTATAGCAGTGTAACAATAGGTATAGAAGCCTGAAGTCTAAAACCTCAACATCCTCTGGTTGAAGAATCTTGGGAAGATATAAGACTATAAGGTTTTCATCAAAACTTTGGAAGCCTAACATAGACCTTACCAAAACCTTAACAAAAATTCTTAAGGGTAGAGTAAAGGATGGTGATATTATTGTTTTATCTGAAAAAGCTTTAGCTGTAGCTTTAGGGTTTATTTTTGACGAAAAAACTATTAAACCTTCAAAAATTTCAAAAATTTTTACCTTTCTTTGGATGAGAATTGTTTGGGGTTTATTTTTAGCTCCTCTTTGTAGACTTAAGTCTTCAACAATTAATTGGATTAGAAATTATCCTTTAGAGGAGGGTTCAGCCCATAAACAGTTGACATTAAGGGTTGTAGGGTTAATTCAAACCCTAAAACCATCTTCTGAGGGTGGTGTAGATGGAAGCAATCTCCCTGGAAGATTAGTAGCCTTACCAATAAAAAACCTTAAACCAGTATTAATCAACCTTAGAAAAAAACTTGTTAAAGAGTTGGGTGTAAACTTAACATTTATGGTTGTTGACAGTGACAGAGTCTATATACTTAGAAACAGGAAAGCTTCTCTTATAATTTCAACAAGAAAAACATGTTACAAGGAAATAGTATACATGGGTTTTTTAGCCTACATTCTTGGAAGAATTTTTAGAAGGTTTTTTAGGCCAAACGCAACCCCACTACTTGTGGTTGGAAAAAAAATTCCTGTTAATGAAGCTTTAATAATGGCTGAGAAGGCTGACAGAGTTAGAGGTTATGGTGCAGGAAGAACTGTTTTTGAGATGGCTGAAAACCTTAAAACTTCAATTGATAAGGTTACATGGGAAATGCTAGAAAAAATTAGGCATTATCCTATAGTTGTCATACGTAAACTTAGTTAACCTTTTTTAGAGGTTATCCTCCAAGTATCTTCTTGGCAGCCTCAACAGCATCCTTATTATTTATCTTGTAGGGTCCAAGTTTACCTCCAAAGTTTACAGCAGTAATCTTTTTAACACCCTTTACCTCAGCAGCAGCTAAAATTCCTATACCCTGAGCAATTTTTACAGCTTCAGCGTTTAACCCGTTAATAACTATTTCAAGAATACTGTTTACTCCGGGAGGAACTTTTGAATCTGGAACCTTATCTCGGATAGCCGGGCAGAACAGATGGTTTGTTGAGGCTGGAAGTTTAGGATACTTCATAGAACCAACCTTAGAACCACTTCTAACAATCCCGCCTGGAAACGGCATAACAACCTTTTTTGCTTTAGTCCTAATAGCCTCAACAGCCTTCATAGCACCTTCAAGAGTTGATTTTTCATCTTCACCCATCACAATAATGTTTCCACCAGCAACAGCTTTTACCGTGCCAAGAGTATCCTCAACAAGAAACCAACCCTGCATAACAGGTATTCTAACCATTTTTCTGTTGTAAAGTGTTTCAACAACCTCAAATCCATCTCCAAACTTCCCTATAGCACTACCAATATGCATTTTTCTTTTTGTTTCAGGTAAACCGTCAAAAACAGCTGTTGTTGGACAGGTAAGAATACATTGCCCAAGTCTAGCTAAAACCTGAAACTTTAACTCTGGAACCGTTCTATGGTAAATATGAATCAAAACTCCAGGTCTACCATCTGGAGTTTTGTTTGGTTCAATAAATCTTTCTATTCCAGCTTCTGCTGGAGACATTATAATTGAGCTTGCAAATCCTGTAGCCACCTGACCTGCTGTTAAAGCCCACTCCTTGGTTGCGGCTGTTATTAAAATTCTTGTTCCAGCCATTGGAAAAGCTTCAGCGAAGGTATCTTCAATCTCAACTTCGCCAATCTTAAAAGTGGACATGGCTACCTCAATTTTTCCATATTATGTTCTACTTAATATTTATAGGTTTACCCTTAAGAATGTTAAATTCTACTAAAATTTATTTATGGATTCAAGATATAGAAATTGTTAAGTGAAAATTTTAGTTTTGGAGGTTTGGTAGGTTGGCTACTTCTACACCAGTTAAGGTTGGGATTCTTAAGCTTGGATGTGTCGGAACAGCTCCACTACTAGAATATCTTCTAGATGAGCGTGCAGATAGAGGGGATATAAAGGTTAGGGTTGTGGGTTCCGGAGCCAAACTAGACCCTGAAGAAGCTGAGGATGCTGCTAAAGGAATTTTAAACTTTAAACCAAACTTTGCGGTTGTTGTAAGTCCAAATGCAGCTTTACCAGGACCAACCAAAGCTAGGGAAATTCTGAAAGAGGCTGGAATTCCTGTTGTGGTTGTTTCGGACTTACCAGCTAAAAAAGCTGCTAAGGATATGGAGGCTAAAGGTTTTGGTTATATTGTTGTTGAGGCTGATGCTATGATTGGTGCTAGAAGAGAGTTTTTAGATCCTGTTGAAATGGCTTGTTTTAACGCTGACATAATTAAGGTTTTAGCAATAACAGGTGTGTATAATCTGCTTGTTAAGAATATTGACAGTATTATTCAAGCATTTAAGGAGGGAAAACAGCCAGAACTACCAAAGATTGTTGTAGATAAGAGTACCGCCCTAAAAGAAGCTGGGTTCCAAAACCCTTATGCTGCAGCTAAAGCTATGGCTGCTTTTGAAGCAGCAAAAAAGGTTGCAGACCTAACTGTTGAAGGATGTTTTAAGATTCAAGAACGTGAGGTTTATATACCAATAGTTGCTGCTGCTCATGAGCTTATGAGTTATGCAAAAAAACTTGTGGAGGAAGCACGTGAAACAGAAAAATATGAAGACACATTGATGAGGAAGCCTCATGGTAGGGATGGAACTCTTCTAACAAAGTTTAAGCTTATGGAAAAACCTGAAAAGAAGTAGTTTGGAGGATTGTAGATGTTTACACTTATAACTGGAAGAACTTTGGAGCAGGGTCGAAATCTGGAAATTGGTAAATTTACAAAGGACTATTTGGATAGGGTTGCTATCTGTGAAATTAACCCTGAAGACCTAAAAAAACTTGGTGTTGAATCTGGTTCAAATGTAAAAGTAAAAACAGCCTATGGGGAGGTTGTGGTTAAAGCTGTTTCCTCAACCTTAACAAGCCCTGGTGTTGTTTTTATTCCTATGGGTCCTTGGGCTAATACAGTTGTAAACCCAGACAGCCAAGGCTCAGGTATGCCTACTCTTAAAGGAATCCCATGTGAAATTAAGCCTACAACAGAACCTATACCTCAAATTTATGATTTACTTAAGAAAATTTCTGACAAAACTTTTGCAGCTAAAATTTCCAGTTCAAGCCAAAACCCTGTATCCGGTAAAGAGGCAACCTACACTAATGTTGTTTGTTGTTTTTGCGGTTGTATTTGTGACGATATAGAGGTTACAGTAAAAAACGGTAAAGTTACATCTGTTAAAAATGCTTGTGCAATAGGTATGGCTAAACTTTTAAACTATGATAAGGAAAGAGCCTATAAACCAATGGTTAGAAAAAACGGTAAGCTTGTTGAAGCCAGCCTAGATGAAGCTTTAGAAGTTGCAGCTAAAATTTTGGTTGAAGCTAAGTATCCTCTTATCTATGGGTGGAGTTCAACCTCAAATGAAGCTATGAGGATTGGTGTTTATTTAGCAGAGTTAACTGGCGGGGTTGTGGATAATACTTCTGTTTGTTGTCATGGTCCAACAATTCTTGGAACCCAGCAAGCTGGAGTTGTTAAGGCTACTCTTGGCCAAATGAAGAACCGTGCAGACCTAATTGTTTATTGGGGTTGTAATCCTGTTTATGCTCATCCAAGACATACTCTACGGTATTCTGCTATGGCTAAAGGTAGGTATGTTAAAGGCAGAAAAGAGAGAAAAGTTGTTGTTGTGGATGTTCGTCCAACTCCAACCTCAAAGGTTGCGGATATGTTTATTCAGGTAAAGCCAGGAATGGATTATGAGCTTATAACAGCCTTAAGAATGGCTGTAAAAGAACATACAATCGAGGCTCCTATGGTTGCTGGTGTCCCAAGAGAAAAAATTTTAGAATTAGCTGATATGCTTAGGTCTGCAAAGTTTGGAGTCATATTTTTGGGTATGGGTTTAACAATGACTATTGGAAAAGGTAGAAACCTTGAGGAAGCAATAAAGCTTGTTCAAGACCTAAACGAGTGGACAAAGTTTGTTCTTTTAGCTATGAGAGGCCACTATAATGTAGCAGGAACAAACGAGGTTATAGTTTGGCTTACAGGCTACCCGTATGCTGTAGACTTTATGCTTGGATATCCTAGACATAACCCTGGAATAACATCCTCAACGGACGTATTAATACGTGGAGATGTTGATGCAGCTTTAATCGTAGCCTCAGATCCAGCTTCCCACTTCCCAAGAAAGGCTGTTGAACATTTAGCTAAAATTCCAACAATAGTTATAGATCCAAGATGGAGTCCTACAGCATCCCTAGCAGATGTGTTTATACCTGCAGCTTATGTTGGAATTGAATGTGAAGGAACAGTTTACCGGATGGATGGTGTCCCGTTAAGAGCCAAAAAGCTTGTTGAACCACCACCTGGAATTTTGAGTGATGAGGAAGTTTTAGGGAAGCTTGTTGAAAAAGTTGAGGCTTTAAAGCTTGGGAGGTGAAGGTTTTGGAATATCTAATTAAGAATGGTTATGTTTATGACCCCCTAAACAATGTTAAAGGAGAAAAGATGGATGTTGCTATCAAAGATGGAAAAATAGTTTCGTCTACCGAGCTGAGTAAAGATGCTAAGGTTATTGATGCTTCTGGTATGGTTGTTATGCCAGGTGGGATAGACATACATTCCCATATTGCTGGACCTAAAGTTAGTGCTGGAAGAATTATGCGTCCTGAAGACCACTACAAAGTTTATATGAGAGCAATTCTTGGTGTTAGAAGGTCTGGAACAGGAAGAACAACACCAAGTACAAACCTAATAGGCTATAAGTATGCTAGAATGGGTTGGACAACTGTTTTTGAACCTGCAACACCACCACTTGAAACAAGACATACCCATGAAGAATTAGACGATATACCAATCCTAGATAAAGGATGCTTCCCTCTACTAGACTCAAACTGGTTTGTTCTAGACTATCTTCAAAACAAGGAATATGAAAAATGTGCAGCGTTTGTCGGTTGGATTATGGATTCCGTGAAAGGTTATGCAATAAAAATTGTTGACCCAGGTGTAGCTGAAGCTTGGAGTCTTGGGATGGGTGTAGGTCTATGTTTAGACGACCAAATCCCAAACTACAATCTAACACCAAGAGAAATTATTAGAGGTTTATGTAAGGTTAACCGGATGCTTAAACTTCCTCATCCAATCCATGTTCACTGTAATAGACTTGGTTTTCCAGGAAACTACACATGCACATTAGATACGATGAGTGCTGTTTCAGATTTCGGTTTAACCCAAGACTCACCTGTAATCCATATAACTCATGTTCAGTTTACAGGTTATGCTGGAGATAGTTGGGCAACTTTGGCTAGTGGAGGAGAAGAAATAGCAAAATATGTAAACAACCATAAACATGTAAGTCTAGACCTAGGTCAAATTGTTTTTGGTGATGCAACAACAATGACTGCAGATGCACCCTTTGAGTTTGTTCTTCACCATCTGGCACCTGGAAGATGGACAAGTACAGATGTTGAAGCTGAGGCTGCTGCAGGTATAGTTCCGTTTAGATATAGGAAGAAAAACTTTGTAAACACTGTTCAGTGGTGTATTGGTTTAGAAATAGCTTTACTTGTAAAAGATCCTTGGAGAATCTTTCCAACAACAGATCATCCAAACGCAGGCCCCTTCACAAGATATCCAACAGTTCTCTCATGGTTAATGAGTAAGAAGGCTAGGGAAAAAATGTTTGAGCAGGTTAACAAGAGAGGTCTTAGAAAAACTGCTTTACCAGCTATTGATAGAGAATATGACCTTTATGAAATTGCTATAATTACTAGGGCTGCTGGAGCAAAAACCCTTGGATTAAAGAGTAAGGGTCATCTTGGTGTTGGTGCTGATGCTGATGTTGCTATCTATAATCTAAATCCGGAAAAAGTTGATCCATCAAAAGACTGGGAAGCTTTTGTTAAAGCCTTTAAACGTGCGGCTTACACGTTCAAAAATGGTGAGATGATTGTTAAAGATGGTGAAGTTTTAAGACATATGTATGGAGAAACCTACTATGTTAAGCCTAAAATCCCAGAAGACTTGTTAAAGACTGTTACTGAAGATGTTAAAACAAAGTTTAAGGATTGGTATAGTATAAGCTTTGAAAATTATATTATTGGTGACCATGAGCTTAGAGCAGTTAAACCAATTCATGTTGAAACAGCCTTAAAATAGGTGGTGAAAATGGCTGAGGAAAAAGTTGAGCTTAAAGAAATAATTCTTAAACCAAAATACAAGTTTAATGTTCCAGTTGAATCAAGATATATTTCGCCAGACAGTTTTGCTGGAAAAACTCTTGAAGAAATAGGGAAACTACCAGTTTATGAGGGGAACAGAAAAAAGGTTTTAGGTGAGCTTTTCACATTTGAAGGAGAAACAGGGAAAACACCGGCAGAAACCCACATAATCATTGAGGGAGATGTTGAAAAGCTACGTAGGGTTGGTGAATCTATGACAGACGGGAAAATAACTGTGAAAGGAAGTATAGGACATTATGTAGGTTTTAAGATGAAAGGTGGAAACATAACCATTCATGGAAACGTTGGCTTATGGCTTGGTGGGAAAATGAAAAACGGGACAATAGAGGTTTTTGGAAATGCTGGAGACTGTGTTGGAGGTTCACTTAGGGGAGAAAAACCTGGAAAAGGGATAAAGAAAGGAACAATCCTAATCCATGGAAATGCTGGTGCTGAGGTTGGTAGGGGGATGAAGGGTGGAGCAATTCTTATAGATGGAAACGTTGGTCCTCTTCCTGGTGTTGATATGGCTGGAGGAAGTATAGGGGTAAAAGGAGATTGTGAAGGAAAACCTGGTGCAAGAATGACTGGTGGAAGAGTTGTTATTCTAGGGAAGGTTCCAGATATCCTACCAAGTTTCTACATAGACGACATTAGAGAATCACCAATAAAAGTTGGGCCTGAAAAGCTTCCTGGGCCTTTATACGTCTTTATAGGGGATGTTCTAGCGGACATGAAGTGTATGGGTAGGGTTATGGTTTCCGTTCAGACAAACCCGCAACTAAAGATTTACGAGGAGCTTTTAACCTAACCTTTTTCTCTAAGCGGAAATTGGATACCAAAAGGAAAAGTTTGCTAAAGACCATAAGCTGGAGGATAATAGCAACAGGTATAACAATCGGAACAATCTACATTTTCACTGGAAATATAGTTTTTTCAGGAGAAGTCGGGATAGTAATTAATGCAGTTAAAGCTTTTGCCTACTATCTTCATGAAAGACTTTATGCAAAAATGGAGTAATTTTTTGTTAAAGTTTTGTTAATGCATCTTCAGCAGCTTCAGCTATTTGGTAGGTTACAGGTGAACTTGTTAATGCTGGGTGAGTTCCATACTGGAAGGTTGCAACTTCCTCAGCTGTAGTTTTCTTCTCCACCAAGGATGCTATGATGTTTGTCACTTCACCTGTTGTTACTCCGCCTGCAATCTGTCCACCTATCAAAATTTTGGAGTCTTTTTCAAACAGAAGTTTAACTCTCATCTCTTTACATCCAGGCATTACTCCTGGATGTTTATCTGGAGCTACAGCCATTCCTACGACAAAGTTAAATCCAAGTTCTTTTGCTAATCTTTCAGTTAAACCTGCAACCCCAAGCGCTAAATCTCCTATAATAGTTGAGAAGCAGCCTATTACCCCTATGTTTTTTCTTTTTAAACCAAAAACATTCACTCCAGCAATTCTTGCTTCTCTAGCTGTGATAGAGGCAAGTCTAAGCGCTGTAGGCTTTTTTGTAAAAAACGAATATTTTTCTGCACAATCTCCAACAGCAAAAATGTTTTCGTCGCTTGTTCTCATATATTCGTCAACCCATATTCCTCCCTGTTCACCTATTTTTAACCCAGCATTTTTTGCCAGCTCTATGTTTGGTTTTACACCTACACCAACAAGAACTAAGTCTGCTTCTAAGATTTCTCCACTACTAAGCCTAACCTTCTCAACCTTCCCATTTCCAACTATCTCTTCAACTTTATTGTTTGTTTTTAGTTTTACACCTCTTTCAATAAGCTTTTTTTCTGCAAGCTTACAAAAATCTTCATCATAGGCTAGTTGGAGACAACATGGCAATATTTCAACTATAGTAACATTTAAACCTCTTTTTACAAATTCATCAGCAAACTCAACACCTATAAATCCTCCACCAATAACAACAACATTTTTAGCTTTTTTAAGAGCATCCACTAATCCAAGCAGATAAGATAGGTCTTTTCTAACAGTAAAAACATTTTTAAGGTTTATTCCAGGTATTGGTGGTACTGCTGGTAAAGAACCTGTTGCGAGAATCAGTTTTTCATAGCTTACTTTTTCACCTTTTGAAAGAGTTACTGTTTTTTCATCCCTGTTTAAACTTTTAACCTCATCAACAACAATTTCTATGTTTTTACTTAAGAGTAGATTATCTGGTATGAGATTTTTTGTGGGATCTTCTAAGGTCCCATACATATAAGGAATTCCACAGGGGATAACAACCTCTTTTTCTTTTCTTACAACAGTTATTTTTACGTCTTTGTTATGTTTTCTTGCTGTTATGGAGGCTGTAACTCCGGCTGCACTGCCACCAATAATTAATAAATCAGTTTTCTTCATTTAACCACCAACTATGAAAATTTACTTGATAAAAAATAGATGTTTTACTCAACTAAATTAAGTTTACCTAAATAATCTATTTACTATCTGGCAGCCTACCAACCGTAGAAAAACATCCGCTAAGATAGCGGAAAAACTATTAAAACTATTTAAATTTAAAGAAAAATTTTTAATGTTTTTAGGCTGTTAAGCCTATTGAACGTTTTAAGACTTCAATGTTAACTTTTCCTGCTGTAAAGGTTTTCCCTGTTTTTTTACTTGTTGCTGATAGGGTGGCTGGAGCAAATAAGGCTGCATCAATCTTGTAAAAGT
>CAZAHF010000011.1:0-23293 GCA_964484995.1 uncultured Candidatus Bathyarchaeia archaeon
TGCTTCTACACCCTTAACTTCCTCGTCTAACTGTTTTTTGTACTCCTCAAGAGAAACTAACTCCTCTTCTGGTGAGGGTGTATATGTTGGTGGTATAGGATAACCAAAGGGTGCTGAGGGAAACATTGGATAATCATAAGTTTGGGACTGGCCTTTTTTAAGCTCCTCAAGCCTCTTTCTTACAGTCTCTAACTGAGATTCTAAGACTTTTACCTGCTGCTCTAAAAACTGTTTTTCCTGGTCTTTTGTTATCGTTGGTCCTATGGGAAAACTTGGCATAGGTGAAGCTTGCTGCTGTGGGGCTATAGGTTGGGTGGGAAGCTGTGCTGGTTGGGGTATTAATCCGCTTTGAATTAGCCATTGAGCTGTTGGTGGAAGACCTGTGGATGACCTTCCAAGCCATCCTGGTGAATAGCCAAACCTAATCCATCCAGGTAAACCTGTCAAATAATACATTCTTCTCCAACGGTAACCCATCTATTTCTCACCACCAACTGTACGGATAATATGGGTAGGGTCTATACGGTGGAGATGCTCCTGTAAAGAGGTAGGGTGCAAGGAACCACCAGCACCACCCTCTACCAAACCACCATCCTGGTCTTTGCCATGGCGGTAGCCAGCTCCATGGACCTCTACCCGGCCATGGGCCAACCCATCTTCCACGTCCTCTACCAAACCAACCCCACCAAGCCATATAATTTCACCTCTAAGATAATTTGTGCATATGCACATATTTAAGCTTTTATTCACCTTTAAGCTCCTTAAGTCTCCGCTTAATCTCATCAAGCTGCTGCTGTAAAACCCTCATCTGATTTTCTAACATCAAAATTTCTTGTTCTCTACTACTTGGTTGAGGTGGTGATGGTGGTGGAGACATAGTCCAACCCATACCTCGACCAAAACCCATTCCTCTACCCATACCTCTTCCCATACCCATTCCCATTCCACGCCCCATACCAAATCCGGGGGCAAAAGCTTCTCTAAGTCTTCCGGTCTTGTAGGCTTCAACAGCCTCTTTTACTGTTCCAAATGCACCAGTAAAAATCTTTACACCAGCTGAAGCTAAAACTTGATAGGCGTTTGGTCCAACACTTCCAGTAATAACAGCTTCTACACCCTCATTAACAACTGTTTGAGCTGCTTGAATCCCAGCACCACTTAATGCAGAAGCGCTTGTGTTCGGTATAGCTTTAAAACTCATTGTGTCTAGGTCTATAATGATAAAGTATGCACATCTTCCAAATCTTGGATCTATTTGGGCATCCAAACTAGGGGCTACTGCAGTAACACATATCTTCATTTTTCTTACCTATGGAAAAGTGCATTTGCACAAAATATAAGGTTTACCATTAAACTAAGCTGGTTGTGGTTGAGAAGGACTGGAAATCTGTTGAGGCTGGGCTAGAAGTTTTGATTTTCTTATACCTACATGCCTTAAAGGTGCGATTTTTGTTGCATCATTATAAATATCTGAAGCAAGTTTTCCAAGCACAACTTCATGAGCTAACTGTTCATAAGTCAAGTTCTTAGTTCTCTCTATAACTATTCTCTCCATAATTTTTCTGATAGCTGATTCCTGGGATGGTTTTAATCTTTTTCTAGAGAAAGCAACAGCATAAATTCTAACTTTAAACCCGTCCTTCGTAACCGCATTAAAGATACCGTCTATTCTTGAACTCCCCCTACGTACAAGACTTCTAAGATACTCTCTTGCATATTCATGACCTTTAAAAATTGTTTCAGCTCTGGCATCCTCAACCTTTACAATCTGAAAATACATTTTTATGTTCATATGAGAAATGTTTTGTTTAGCAATATCATAGAGGGTTACTTCAACAACTCGTCCAACAGCTTTCCCAGGGTCTGTTATAGGTACTAATGCAATCCCATGACCGCCAAAGTAGGGAGGAGCATAAACAGTAACCCATGTTTTAAGACGCCACTTATCTCGGACTCTACGGCTTGACAATCAACCCACCAACAACTAACAGTATAGAATAAATGGAAAAAACACCATAAATAAGCTTAACTTTACTCTAACTCGTCTAACTTTCTTCTTGGCCATAAAAGTGTTTTAGGTAATTTGTAGGACCCAAACTTTTCTTTAACCCTTAGAGGCCAATTTTTTGGGTTAAACCCGTGGTTTGCAAGAAAAGCTGTAACCCATCGTGAGGAGCCAAGCCCTGTACATCCAGTCCATATAGGCCTATTCCTTGCTTCATGAATGCTAAAATTTTTGATAAACTTGTCTTTATGAATAAAGCAACCTGCAACTTCAAGCCACTCAGCTTTTCCTTTTTCACCTCTATAGGGTAAGTATACTTCAATGTCAAAAGCAGCAATATTTTTGCTGTCGGTTAAGTCACCTATTTCACCTTCCCTCATATAGAAGGGTGTCGCTGCAACAACTCTCCACTCAAGTTCAAGAACATTGTCAACAACATGAACAAGTCTTTCAACTATGGAGTCTCTAATCTCCACAACTTGTTCAGGTGTCCCAAAATAAACTAGCTCTATTCTTCTAAACTCTTGAAGTCTAGCTAAACCTTCTACACCACCACCTTCCCAACGATAAGTCCATCCAGACCTATCATAAAGCTTAATAGGTAAATCTTCAACTCTTAAAGTTTCATGGCTAAAAAAATACCAGAAAGGTTCACATTGAGCAGGAGCTAAAACATAGTCAGGCTCTTTAATAATATCTTTCAACATTTCCTTTGGAACTGTTTTTGTAACTTTTACGACCTCTTTAAACTCTGAGAAAGCTTCAGGGTCACGTGGTGGAGGGCAAACATAATACATTCCTTCAGGGATTTCTTCTAAATATCCAGGCATTCTTTGCATAACTTCAAGCGGTATAAGTTTTGGAAGCATGAAGGGTTGGAAGTCAAGCTTCCAAACAACTTCCTCCAAAAGAATATTTTCAATAGCTTCAAGTAGTTTTGTGTAAGGGGTTGTGTAAATCCACTGTCCTCTACCAGGAAACTCTTTAATCCAACCAAGTTCTAATGCAACTTTTGCAGGATCCTCCTTAAATTTTGGTTCTCTAGGCTTACTCTGCCGAACAACTATTGTTTGTGGAGGTGGTGTAGGTTTAGCTTCACCTTTAAACATTTCTCGTATAACAGAAAAAACTCTGTCTGGAACATTTTTTTTAAGGTCAGTTTCTTCCATAGGTTTTAAAAGAACTGTGACAGAATTTTCTTTTTGAGCTGCCTCCTGAACATGGGTTAAATTTTGAATTTTTTCTAGGGTTTCTTTTGATGTTTTAATTGGAAATTTAAATTTGATTTCTGGAACTTCTAGTTTTCTTACACCAACTTTATAGTTTAAACCTAACTCTTCAGCCAAAATTTTTCTAAATCTTAGAACTGCAGCTGGAGCTCTAACTCTGGTTCCTGAACTAACCTTAACGGTTAAACTATTATTTTTTACTTCCCAACTAACAATTTTTGCAGCTTCTTCAAGACTTTCTTTAGGAACACCTTTAACAAAAACTTCTTTGTTTGCTTTTTCAACAAGACTTTCTATAACATCTTTTAGGTTTTCAACTTCTTTGCTTAAAACAAATTTTGAGGTTACTTCTATTCTGGTTTTACCTTCTTCCACCCTAAATCACCTTTAAACTTTTCCTTGCAACCTGTAAACCTACAATTAAGTCGTCTACTGTGGATAGGAAGGTTTCAAAGCTTTTTTTACATTCAACAATTGAAACAACTTTTTTACCCACAGCAACTGTTTTAACTTTTAAACCTTTTGGGGCTGTGAGGTTATCTGGAGTGACACTTAAAGCTATTGCTTTAGCTACTTTGGGATTCTCTGTTTCAAACTCGATTTTTGCTTTAAATTTAGCCAAGTTAACTTCGTTTAACTAATGTTGGTTGGTTAAGATAAAGTTTAAGTTTTTTAGGGTGGTTTTTTAATCATCTGGTTAACAAGCTTTACAAATTCTTCTTCCTTTTCAATAGGGATTGTTGCACCCGCCGCAATATTATGTCCTCCACCTTTACCTCCAGTTTCTTGGGTTGCGTTTTGCATGATTAAGCCTAGATTTAGCCCTTGGTCTACAAGAGGCTGACTTGCTCTTGCTGAAACCTTTATTTTTCCATTTTCTGTTTTTGTTAAAGCAATAACAGGCTTGTTTGGGTTTAAACCACCTGAGCTTGAAAGTATGGTTGCTATGGGGCTAAGCATTTTTTCGTCAACTATACCGTGACATCTTATAAGATACATGTTTTCAAACTCAATTATGGTTTGAGGCTTTTTTTCTAGTAGAAGACTTATATAGTGGCCTATAGTTTTACGGTATTCGTTAAAAAGGTTTTGAGCTTCATCTAGGGTTTCACCTCTACTCCCAAGACATAAAGCGATAGCAACACCAGTTTTACCCATTTTTAAACATGCATTAAGAATAGAGGCAAATTCTCTACCATCTCTTAAGGGTGTCCATTTATCTTCCGTTAGGAGAGTATACACACATCCAACAAGCTGAAAAATAGATTCTTCTGAGAAACCCTTTTTAGAGAGGTAAATTGTAAGTTCAGAAAAGATTTTTTGTTTTTCTTCATGGGTTAGGTCTGCTATTGAACGCCAACGGTCTCCATCTTTTATTGGCACTCCAAGGTTTACAATAAACCCTAAACATTCATCTTCTTCTCCGCTTAAACCTGGGATAAAGGGGTTCATTGTTGTTGCTATAGCCTTATGAATAGGTCTTGTTTCTCTTCCGTAGAAAAGAAGGTCGGTGGTTACTTCAATAAGCTTTTTACTTTTAGCTTCTTCAACTATCTGCTTGTTTAATCCTTGAAGACACCTGTTTTTTGTTCTGTCTTGAAGGTCTCCAAGAGCCCCAACAATAGCTAAACATGACTGATCAATATTTTTTTCACTTATGTTTTTTGCAACAAAATAGCATACACCAGAGCCACTAATCTCTTTTGCACCATCAATTCCATGAAGCATAGGGTTAACGTGGGTAAGGTTAGGGTAAGATATTTCCAGAGGTCTATGATGGTCAATAACAAGAATTTTTGATTTTTCTGAGAGTTCCTTTAAAACATCCAGATAACCACTACCAATTTCAGCAAAAACATAAAAATTTGACTGAATTTTTTTAATTTCACCTATGGTGGTTTCATCTAAACGGTCAATAACTCTTAGAAGAAAACTTCCTCCAGCTCTATGAATAGCTTTAGCTAAAATAGAGCCTGCAGTAACCCCATCAGGGTCATTATGAGAAAATATGGGAATAAAGCCTTCTTTTTTTATATTTTCTAAAATTTCTTCAGCAGCAGTTTTACAGTCTTCAAAAAAACCTTTAATGTTTTTAGTGTTCATAAGGCAAGCCTAAAAAATAATCCTACATAAATGAGCCTACAATAGGCTCATACTTCCAGTCTGCTGGAAGAACACCCTCTCTTTTATAATATTCTGACAGTCTATGAATTTTTGACTCTAAAAGTTGAAGGTTATGAATATTTCTTCTATCCCCTCTATTCTTTTCTAAATGTCTAGCCATCCTTTTAGCTTTTTGAAGTAAGGCTTCCAGGTCTTCCGGTATTTTTGGAGCTAAACCTGCTTCTCTAAGTATTTGAGTTATACTTTTACCTGTTATTGGTTTTACTAACGGTATACCATACTGGTCTCTAAGAATCTGACCTATCATTGAAGATGTATGTCCTTCTTTTGCAAGTTTTACAACTAAAGCTTCAACTTCTTCAGGTCTATAAGTACACCATGATGGAGGTCTTTTACTCACTGGTCTTGTTGAGTGAGATTTGCCTTTTCTGTGAGAATGTGTTCTTGCCAGTTAAACCACCCTTTTCCTTCTTCCTCTCCTAAAAAAGAAAAACTATTAACATATAAGATTTTTTGGTTTTTTGGAGCATGTTTACGCTTATATTTTTAGGTAGGAACAGGTGGGAACAGTTACTACCAGTTTAAAACACGAGTTTTTCTTGTTTAAGCCATTTAACAAGTTTTTTTATGGCTTTTGCTCTATGGGAATATTTGTTTTTTTCCTCGGTACTCATTTCAGCGAATGTTTTTTTGAGGTTTTTTGGTTGGAATATTGGGTCAAAGCCGAATCCGCTTAAACCTTTTGCTTTTAAGGCTATTTTACCATAGACTTTTCCAGTAAAAATTTTTGGTTTAAGGTTTGGGCTTCCGAAAGCAATAACTGAAAGAAAATAGGCTTCTCTGTTTTTAATATTCTTCATAAGCCTTAATATTCCTTTAAAACCTATTGTTTTAAAGACGTATGAGGAGTATGGTCCTGGAAAATTGTTTAGGGCTTTAATAAAAAGACCTGCATCCTCAACAAAAACAGGAAGTTTATATTCTGATAGGGTTTGGTTTAAACTGTTTAAGGCTATCTTTTCTAGGCTGTCTGACTGAATTTCTACTGTTTTAAATTTTAGATGTTTTAGTTTTAAGCCGTAACTAGAAAAAATTTTTTCTGCTTCTTTAAACTTGTTTTGGTTTGTTGTTGCAAAATAGATTTTTTTAGCCACCACTTTTTAGCTCAGCCAACCTTTTACGTATAATCTGGTTTGTAAGTTCAGGGTCAGCCATACCTTTGGTTGCTTCCATTGTTTTACCTACAAGATAATGGATTGCTTTTTCGTCTGTTAAAGCATCTTTTACGGCCTTCGGGTTTTCAGTGAAAACTTTACCTATTATTTCTTCTAAGGTTCTTTTGTCTGTTATTCTACGCCAACCCTTTTCTTCAACAATAGTTGAGGCCATCTTACCTGTTTTCATCATTTCCCACAAAACCTTTTTTGCGATTTTTATGCTTATGTCACCTTTATCCATAAGCATTAACATTTCAGCTAAATGTTTTGGTGTAACTTTACATTGGGTGATAGAAACATCCAAACTGTATAGGCATTGAAGAAAGTCACCCATAAGCCAATTAGCAACTGGTTTGGGTTTACCATAAATTTTAACACATTCTTCAAAAAAGTCTGCAAGAGCTCTTTCACTAACTAAAACTTCAGCATCATATTCTGGAAGCCCATATTCTCGGATAAACCGTTCTTTTCTAGCATCAGGAAGCTCAGGCATTTCATGTTTTAGCTTCTCTATAAAATCATCACTAATAACTATTGGACAAAGATCTGGCTCAACAAAATACCTGTAATCCTGTTCTTCTTCTTTTGTACGTAAAGCCACTGTTATTCTTTTTGTCTCATCCCAATGTCTTGTTTCCATACCAAACTTTACACCTTTTTTTATCAGGTCTTTTTGTCTAATTATTTCATAGTTTAATGCTCTTTCAACATCCTTAAACGATGAAATGTTTTTTATTTCAATTCGACCTCCACCCTCAACAGAAATGTTAGCATCACAACGCATAGCACCTTCAAGACTACCATCAAAAACTCCAAGATGTTCAAGGATAGACCTTAACTTTTGAAGAAAACTTCTAGCCTCAACAGGACTTTCAAAGTCAGGCTCGGTTACAATTTCAATTAACGCAATACCAGATCTGTTATAATCTACAAGAGTGTAGGATGAAACACCAATCCCACCTGGATGAATAAGTTTTCCTGGATCCTCCTCCAAATGAATTCTTCTAATTCTAACCGTCTTTTTTGTCTTATTTACTGTGAATGTTACATAACCGTCTGAAGCTAAAGGTTCTCCACCTTCAAGGTCGTACTGAGAAATTTGGAAGTTTTTGGGTAAATCCGGATAAAAATAGTTTTTACGTGCAAAAAATGTTGTTTTAGCAATTTTACAGTTTAAAGCTAAAGCAACCATTAAAGCCATTTCAACAGCTCTTTTGTTAAGAACAGGCATTGCCCCAGGTAAACCTAAACAAACAGGACATACACATGTATTTGGTGGTTTTCCACGGTAGTCTGATGAACATCCACAAAAAAGCTTAGTTTTTAGGTTTGTTAGTTGACAATGAACCTCTAAACCAATTTTAACCTTCTCACTCATAACTTACCCCAGCTAAAGGTTTGGATTAAACCTACTAAACTGAAGAATTTTTTCAGACATGTAGGCAACCTTTAGGATTAAATCTTCTTTAAATGGAGCCCCCATAATTTGGACGCCTATAGGTAACCCGTCATAAAAACTACAAGGGAAGGTTATTGCTGGGATACCTACCAAATTTGCTGGGACAGTGTCAATATCACAGAGGTATAAGGCTAAAGGATCATTTATTTTTTCTCCAAGCTTAAACGGTAGAACAGGCATGGTTGGACCTACCAAAACATCAAACCGTTTAAACGCTTCCTCAAAATCTTTTTTTATTAAGGTTATTGTTTTAAGAGATTTTAAGAAAAACTTTCCATAGTATCCGGCTGAAAGCGCATAAGTTCCAAGAATTATTCTTCTTTTTACCTCAGCACCAAAACCTTCTTTTCTACTCTTAGAAAAAACATCATTCCAATCTAGGTTTTCATTGGAAGAAAACCTATAACCATATCTTATTCCATCAAACCTCGCAAGGTTTGAGCTAGCCTCAGACATTGCAATAAGGTAGTAAGCTGGAAGAGCATAGTTTAAGGTTGGCAGAGAAAACTCCTCCCATTCAACCTCAAACTCTTCAAGTCTAGAAACATAGTCAAAAACGGCTTTTACAACTTTTTCATCAACACCTTCAGCCACCATCTCCCTTGGAATACCAACCTTTAACTTTTTAAGGCTTCCAGCTAAACCCTCAACATAGTTTTTTGGTGGAGTCTCGATTGAAGTAGAATCCCTCCAATCCCAACCAGCAATAACTGTTAAAAGTAAAGCACAATCAGCTGTTGTTCTTGCCATAGGACCTATCTGCTCAAAAGTGTTTGCATAAGCTATCAAACCATACCGGCTAACCAAACCATAGGTTGGTTTAAGCCCTACAACCCCACAAAAACTAGCAGGACATCGAATAGAGCCTCCTGTGTCACTACCTAAAGCCAAAAAAGCCTCACCAGCAGCAAGCGCAGCAGCACTTCCACCAGAAGACCCCCCAGGTACACGTGTTAAATCCCAAGGGTTTTTTGTTGGACCAAAAAAGCTTGTTTCAGTTGTTGTTCCCATAGCAAACTCATCCATGTTTGTTTTTCCAATAATTACAGCATCCTCAGCCAAAATTTTTTCAACAACCGTTGCATTAAATGGAGGAACATAGTTTTCAAGTATCTTTGAACTACAGGTTGTTCTAATATTTCTGGTACTTATATTGTCTTTTACAGCAACAGGAATACCAGCAAGTAACCCAACCTTTCTACCTTCAACAATTTTTTTATCAACTTCTTTTGCTTTTTGAAAAGCCTCTTTTTCACAAACAGTAACAAAAGCGTTTACTTTTTCTTCAACCTCCCTAATTCTTTCAAGAACAATTTGAACAACCTCCTCAACCTTCAACTCTTGACTTAAAATTTTTTGTTTAATTTCCTGAGCAGATAACCAGTAAACCTTCATAGTTTAACAACTCTACAAAATTTTTGGAGCCTCAAAAAAACTATTTCTCTTTTTAGGGGCATTTTTTAAGGCTTCCTCAACCTGTAAGGAGGGCTGTATTTCATCTTCACGAAAAACATTCACTTTACCTATAACATGGTAGGTTGGAGGAACATTTTCAGTGTTAATTTCTGAAAGCCTATTAAAATACTCTAAAATTTCGTTTAACTGAGCTGTATAAAGCTCTTTTTCCTCCTCTGTAAGTTCAAGTCTAGCTAACCATGCAAGATGTTCAACTTGACTACGGGAGATATGTTTTTCCCTTTTCTCCATACCTAAACCCTTCAAACAACCATAAATTTTTCCTAGCAGAATACCGTAAAACCTAATACTTAAAGTTGACTAAACCTACCTCTCAGATTCTAGTTTTTTAAGCCATTTTAAAATTTGCTTATCTAATGGCGGATGTTTTCTTCTTCTTGGTTTTGGCAGAGTTGGAAAACCACCAAAATATTCATAAGCCTTTAAAGCTAACTCATCAGCTTCACCTTCAACATAAGCTTTCCAACCTTCAAAATGTTTAAACCCATCCAAGTTTGCATCTGTTTCAGGATTAAAACAGTTAAGCCTATTTGGGTCAATACAAACAGAAACTTTTACTTCCTCTTTATGAATTGATAAAGGTGAAACAAAAAGTCTTTGAGGATCTATCTCATTATCAACCCGTAAATTTTCAGCCTTAAACCTAACAGCAACCTCCACAATCTTTGAGCTTACCTTTTCTCGAACATACTCAACCATAGCCCAGGCTAAGTCAAGAGGATTATGTTTTAATCTAGCTTCCTCAGAAATGGCATATGGATGAACATGTACATGAGCACCTCTCCCACTAAACTTAATAAAGTAAGATTTTGTTACACCATTAGACTCAAGAACTGAAACTATTTCATGGATTGCTTGAACAGTTGCATCCCAGTTTTCAAGTTTATTGTCTATATCCCATGTTGGCATACAAGCCTTAATATTTGATAAAGTTACAACATCCTCTTCTGAGTTTAGCTTCCCATAAATGTTTGCAGTTGCATATACAGATCTAGGCTTAAGCCTCCAACAAACATAAAAAAATCTCTCAAGGTCTGAAGGTTTTTCTATTTTTATCGGAATCTTTTTACGTCGCCTAAAATATCTTACCAAAATCTTTTTTCCATGTTCATCAAACTCATCACAATGAAAACCGACCCAACGTCCTCTACAAAAATCAACAATTTCTTTTTGGACTAAAGGATTCTTATAGTGTTCAAGAATTTTTTCATAATTAAGACTCATAGCTCCTCTTCTTCAGACGGAATCTCCATCTCCTTCTCAACTTTAGCTTTAACAACTTTTCTTGCTACAACCCCTGGAAGGATAACGTCTTCTCTTCTTTCTTTTGCGGGACCAAGGATAACCAAACCTTTCCCGTCTAAGGCTGTAATTTCATGCATAGTAAGTGAGTGGGGAGTTTGCCTCATCTTTTCAACCAGAACATATCTTCTTAAAACCCCTCCACGAATAAACCTTCTAAACCTAATTATTCCATCTGCAATATGTTCTAACCCAAAACCAAAAGCATCAGATGTTGTTATAGCATACTGAGAAACAGCAAGAATTGTAAAATCCCATTTAGCTAAAACCTTCTTAACCAGGTAGGAGTATCTTCTAGCCATTGCTGGTTTATCAAGCCAAAAAGCTGAAAGACTATCTATAACAAGTCTAGACCTACCATAACCCAGAAACTTTTTTGCTTCAATAACCTTATTCAGCAACTCCTCAATCTCAAGACTTCGAAGAGACCAAGGATCATCCAAACCCATTAAGGCATCTATAATCAAAAGTTTTTTAGCTTTAACAGCACCAGCAAAATCTATTCCAAACTGTTCAGCCTGCTTTACTATAGATTCTCTAGACTCCTCTGTTGTAACATAAATACATAAATCTCCATCCTTAACACCTTGAGCTGTAAAATGGATGGAGAAAAGAGTTTTACCTGTTCCAGGTTCACCAGTAACAGCAACAAGAAAACCTCTAGGAACACCACCATCAATAAGCTTATCAAACTCAGGTATACCAGTTGATAAACGTTCAACAGGCTGCAAAACAACCACCAGAAAATTATCAAATAACCTTAAACTAGTTTGAGGAATAGAGTCTTTTTAGTGTTTCAAAAGCAGCTGCCTTAGCCCCGAGTTTTGCTTTTTCAGGGTTGCTGGCACTACCTATAATTATAACATCACCTTCTCTAGGTGTAAACCTTGAAACTATTAGGCTAAGAATTTCAGGATTATTCTTAAAACAGTTTTCTTCAACACCAGGCATAGTTAAAAGATTTTTTGTGTAAATTAGAGTTGTAGCGCCTAAAGCTCCAACTTTTACAGCAGCATCTCTCTGCTCCAACCCGTAGGTTATAGCTTTAACAGCATTTTTTACCATTACACTAACATTAAAATCTCCAATGGTAATAGGGTTTTTAGGTATTTCAAGAGGCCCAACTATTCTTGAGCTGATGGTTTTGTAGACTTTTTCACCCTTTTTTGTAAGTTTACATCCTTTTTTAGGGTCTATTGTTATAAGGTTATGGTCTTTTAAATGTTTTAGAAGGGTTCTTGTTACACCTTCCCCTAAACCAAGCTCTTTTGAAAGTTTAACTCTACCAACATACCCTTCCTTACCCATAAGCTCTATGGCTTCTAAAACATGGAACTCCTTAAAGGTTAAACTTGGACCTGGAGCTTTAGGCTTTAAAACTTTTTCTACAATCTTAAAAGGGTTAAAAGAAGATGTTGACATTAACTCTTTCACTACAAACTATTCATCTAAAAAGTTTTCTTCATCCTTACCCTTAATGTTTGTTTTTAGAAGCTTCTCTAACATTATTTTTCTTTCAATGCTTGCAATAAGTTTTCTTGTTTGAACAAAAGCATCAGGATTAACACTCACAGAATCTATTCCACATCTCACAAGAAACTCTGTAAAGTCAGGGTAGACTGAAGGAGCCTGACCACAAATACTAACCGTTACACCGTTTTGATGAGCAACCTTTATTAAATGGGCTACAGCCCGTTTAACAGCAGGATCCCTCTCATCAAAATACCTTTTATCTATTGATGGAAGAATTTGGCTGTCTCTATCGGTTCCAAGTATAAGCTGGGTTAAATCGTTGCTTCCAATACTAAACCCGTCACAAAGCTTACTAAATTTGTCAGCTAGAAAAATTACACTTGGAACTTCAGCCATAATCCAAACCTTAAAGTCTCTACCTCTTTTTAACCCTTCTTCCTCCATTATCTTTAAACATTCTTCAACTTCCCATGTTGTCCGGACAAAAGGAAGCATAACCCAAACATTCTTAAGACCCCATTCATCCCTAACTTTTTTTACAGCTCTACACTCAAGCCTAAAAGCTTCACGATACTGGGAACTAATATATCTTGAAACCCCTCTCCAACCAAGCATAGGATTATCTTCGTCAGGCTCATATTTGCCTCCACCAATCATTTTTTTATACTCGTTAGTTTTAAAGTCACTAAACCTAACAACAACAGGATTCGGGTAGATAGCCCTAGCAACCATCGCTATCCCTTCAGCCATCTTCTCAATAAACTTTTGAGTTTGACCTGTCTCGATAAGATGTAGTGGATGTTCACGAATATAAGACGCCATTATAAACTCTACACGCATTAAACCTATACCATCAAAAGGAAGATTCTTATAATCCTCAATTTTTTCAGGAACACCAAGATTAATGTAAACTTTTGTTCCAGTAATCGGAAGAGCTTCTGCAGCTGTTGTAACAGGAGAGGGAGCCGTAGGTTTAACTTCCTCAACAACACCATAGTAGACAACCCCCACATTCGCATCAACCGTATACTCTTCACCAGTTTTAAGAACCTTTGTAGCATTACCGGTTCCAACAATACATGGGATGCCAAGCTCTCTACTCACAATAGCTGCATGACAGGTTGCACCACCCTCATCCGTGACAATTGCACCAGCATAACGCATGTAAGGAACCCAGTCAGGGTTAGTCATTTTAGCAACAAGAATATCTCCTTTTTTAACAAGTCTAGCAGCTTCGTCAGCAGTCATAGCAACTTTAGCTCTACCAGCATAAACCCCAGGACTTGCAGGTAAACCCTTTAAAACAACCTCTTTTTCTGCTGAAGGGGGGGTTATTGGTTTTATGGGTAATGCTCGAGCAGCCCAAACAGTTTCAGCTCTTGCCTGAACTATAAAAATGTTTTTTGGATAAGGCGAATCCTTGTCTATAGCCCATTCTATATCTTGGGGTCTTCCATAATGTTCTTCTATCTTTTTTGCCAGATTAGCAAGATAAATAATTTCTCTGTCGGTTATACAAGGTTCTTCCTGACGTTCTGGAGGAACTTTAACACGGATAGTTCTGCCTGTTTTAGGTCCACGAACATATTCAACAAGCTTTTTTGCTATTCTTTTCTCAATAATTTGGAGCGTGTTTTTATCAACCACAAAATGGTCTGGGGTTACACTTCCAGAAACAACTGCCTCTCCAAGCCCCCAGTTAGCCTCAATAACTATCTGGTTTGGGTCTCCTGTTATTGGGTTAATTGTAAACATTACACCAGCAGCTTTACTATTAACCATCTTTTGAACACCAACACTTATGAGAACATTTTCATGTTTGAAGCCCTTCTGGTTTCTGTAGAAGATAGCTCTTGGTGTAAAAAGACTGCTCCAACATTTCTGAACTTTTTCTAAAAGCTCATTTTCACCACGAACATTAAGGTAACTCTCCTGTTGCCCGGCAAAACTTGCATCAGGAAGATCCTCTGCTGTTGCACTGCTTCTAACAGCAACAAAAACGTCCTGTATCCCAACCTCTTCACAAAGCCTACGGTAGGCCTTTTTTATCTCCTCTCTGATATTTTCAGGCATAGGTGTATTTTCAACAAGACTTCTAATCTTTTTGGAAGCTTCTTCATATTGTTTAGGTTCGTTTAGATTTGTTATTGTCTCATCTATTATACTGTAAATTTTTTTTGCAATCCCTGTTTCAGTTATAAACTTTTTATATGCGTAAGCGGTTACAGCAAACCCTGGAGGAACAGGTATCCCTATACTAATCATCTCACCTAGGTTTGCCACCTTCCCACCGACAAGAGGTATATCCTCTTTCCGAACCTCTTTAAAATCTAAGATTATCTTCTCTTTACCAGTTAACAAACAACTCCACCTTTAGCCCTTCTTATACTAAAATTATTATTGATAAAAACTTAAAAATAGTATTCTAATCAAGGAAACGGACAAACATAATCTTAACATTTTACCTATTTAAACATTTAAGTTTACATTTTTTCTCAAAAGACTTTATACCTCATTCTTAGCATAGAATCCTTTGTGAACAGAATGATGGATGTTTTTGAGGCTATTTTTGGAAGAAGAAGTGTTAGAAAGTTTAGGTCGGACCCTGTTCCTGACGAGTTAATTTTAAAAGTTTTAGAGGCAGGAATATGGGCTCCCTCAGCTGGAAATGTTCAACCTTGGGAGATTATTTTAGTAAAAAACCCTGAAACAAGAGAAAAACTTGCAGAAGCTGCTTTAAACCAGGAGTTTATAGCTGAAGCCCCTGTTGTTTTTGTGGTTTGTGTAGATCTTGAGAAGGCTGGTTGGGCTTATGGAGAAAGAGGTAAAACCCTATACTGTCTACAGGATAGTGGAGCCGCGATTCAAAACATGCTTTTGGCTGCATATGCTCTTGGACTTGGAACATGTTGGGTTGGAGCTTTCTACGAGGAGGCTGTAAGAAAAATTTTAGGGATACCTCAAAAATATAGGCCTGTTGCTCTTATTCCCATCGGCTATCCGGCTTCAAAACCAGCAAAAACACCTAGAAGAAGCCTTAAACAGGTTGTTCATATGGAAAGATTTTAAGGTTTATTTGGTAGGTTACACATTTAAGGTTTAGGATAAACCTTGAACTATTCATCAATAGTTGAAATTTATGAGGAAATCAGTTCAACAACAAAAAGACTTGAAATAACGGATTATCTAAGAAAACTCTTTAAAAACACTCCACCAGAAATAATAGATAAGGTTGTCTATTTAACCCAAGGAAAACTTTACCCGGACTATTATGGGATTGAGCTTGGAATAGCAGAAAAATTAGCTATAAGAGCAATAGCCTTAGCTTCAGGTGCAACTGAAAAGGCTGTTGCTGAAGAACTAAAAAAGGTTGGAGATATTGGGGAGGCTGCATCTATATTTATTGGTAAAAAATCTCAGGTTACACTTTTCCGTGAACCTTTAACCGTAAAAAGAGTTTATGAGACCTTAGACAAAATTGCTAAAGCTACTGGTGAGGGTTCCCAAGACCTAAAGATTAGGCTTCTTTCAAGCTTATTATCTGATGCAAGTCCAGCTGAAGCTAAGTATATTGTAAGAACTGTGACTGGTAAGTTAAGGTTGGGTGTAGCTGACATGACAATTTTAGATGGACTTGCTGAAGCTTTTTGTGGTTCAAAAGATTTTAGACCTGAGCTTGAAAGAGCCTACAATCTAACCTCAGATCTTGGGATGGTTGCAAAAGCTGTTGCTGAAAAAGGCTTAGAGGGTGTTAAAAACTTTAAAATTTCTGTTGGAAAACCTATTAGGCCTATGCTTGCTGAAAGACTATCATCGGTTGAGGAGATTCTTTTAAAAGTGGGTGGGAAGTGTGCCGCAGAATATAAGTATGATGGGGAAAGACTTCAGGTTCATAAAATTAGGGATAAGGTTCTCCTCTTTTCTAGAAGGCTGGAAAATATAACTCACCACTACCCCGACGCATGTGAACTAGTTAAAAATCATGTTAAGGCTTCAGAAGCTATAGTTGAATGTGAATGTGTTGCAATAAACCTTGATACAGGAGAGATGATGCCTTTTCAGGAGTTGATGCATAGAAGAAGAAAATATGATATTGAAGAGGCTATGAAGCTTTACCCAGTTTCACTTTTTATGTTTGACCTTCTTTATGTTGACGGAGAAGATTATACTGTTAAACCATATCTTGAGAGGAGAGGTAGACTTGAAAAGATTATTGAGGAAACTGATAGAATAAAGCTTGCAAAAGCCATAGTTACAAGCGACATAAAAGAGCTTGAAAAGTTTTTTGAGGAAGCGGTTGAGGCTGGTTGTGAAGGATTAATGATTAAATCAGTTTCACCAGAATCTATTTATAAGGCTGGTGCTCGAGGCTGGTTATGGATAAAATATAAGAGGGATTATCAGGCTCTTTTAACAGACACTGTTGATCTTGTTGCTGTTGGAGCATTTCATGGTAGAGGGAGAAGAGCAGGAACCTACGGAGCCTTACTTATGGCTGTTTATGATAAGAAAAACGATGTGTTTAAAACTGTTTGTAAGCTTGGTTCAGGATTTACTGACGAAGATTTAGGTAAGCTACCAACAATGTTTAAGGATCTTATTATACCCCATAAACATCCAAGAGTTGAATCTGAGGTTGAAGCTGACGTTTGGTTTGTTCCAAAAGTTGTTTTAGAGGTTATAGGTGCTGAAATCACTTTAAGCCCTATTCATACGGCATGTAAAAACATTGTTAGAGAAGGAAGTGGTTTAGCTATAAGATTCCCAAGATTTACTGGAAAATATAGGGATGATAAGGCTCCGGAGGATGCAACAACAGAAGAAGAAATTTTGGAGATGTATCAAAGACAGTTAAAGAAAATTGAAGCTTAAATTTTTTAGAAAAATAAAACTTTTTAGTTAAATCTAAATACCGTTTACTGGCCTACCTTAAGTTTAAGGTAGCTAGCTGTTCGTTTATGTTTTTACCGCTTAAACGGTGAAAAATGTGAAGAATATACTAGGATACCTTTGTGGAATAATTTTTGTTGCTGGATTAACGCTCTTTATACCTTCCCTTGTTGCTATCTATTACAAGGAAACTTCTGAAGCCATATTTTTTCTGGCGGTTGCTAGTGTTGTTTCTATAATAGGGTTTCTGGTTAGGGTGAAGTTTAAACCTAGAGAAGCTACACCAACAGAAGCTATGGTTATTTCGGCTTTAGGTTGGTTAATTGTATCGTTTATTGGTTCTATCCCCTACATAGTCATAGCTAAAATGTCTTTGATTGACTCATATTTTGAGGCTATGTCTGGATTTACAACCACAGGTATGACTATGATAAGCGATGTTGAAAACCTCCCCCACAGTCTTCTTTTTTGGAGAGCTTTTACCCAGTGGGTTGGTGGAGTAGGTATAATTCTTCTATTCATTCTTTTTATCCCTCATAGCGGTCTTGGTATTGGTGTTTGGAGGCTTTATAGAGCTGAAGCAAGAGAAGAAAGGTTAACTGCAAGAATAGCTGACACTGTTAGAAGAATATGGCTTATCTACCTTTTTTACACTCTACTCTGCTCTCTTCTTCTATGGGCAACTGGATTTAACTATTTTGAGGCATTAACCCATGCTTTTACAACCCTATCAACAGGAGGCTTTTCAACACGAAACCTAAGCATTGGATCCTTCAAAAACCCTTATGCCGAAGCTATCATCACAGTTTTTATGCTTCTAGGAGCAACAAACTTTCTGGTCCACATGAGAATCTTTACAAAAAAATTTTCAGCAGCAATAAAAAGCATAGAAGTTAAAACTGCACTTCTAATAGTGGCTGTTTCCTCCCTACTCATAGCTTATGATTTATCGTTTCAGAGCTCTCATAGTTTTTTGGATTCTCTTAGGGTTTCTATTTTTCAGGTTACATCTATACTTACAACAACAGGTTATACAACAGCAAACATAATAGATTTTCCACCTCTATCCAAAGCAATTTTAATGATTCTTATGATTATAGGTGGAGGTATAGGTTCAACAGCTGGAGCGCTTAAAATAATTAGAATAGTTATTCTTACAAAGTTTATTCATACAACTCTTCTTCGGACAATTCTTCCACCAGGAGCTATTAAGCCTTTAAGATTAGGGAAAAACGTTGTTGAAGATGATGAGATTTTAAGGGTTGCTGGATTCTTTATTATATACGTTTTTCTTTTAGCAGTTTCAGGCTTTATTTTAACACTTCATGGGTTTGAGCCTTTTAGTGCTTTTTCAGCTGTATTTTCAGCTCAAGGAAATGTTGGCCCGTGTTTTATGCCTATTACAAGCAGTTTACCACCAATCCCAAAAATTGTTTTAATATTTGGGATGTGGGCTGGACGGCTGGAAATAATCCCTGTGTTAGTTTTGCTTAGCCCAGATACATGGAAAGAGTTTAGAAGACTTGGAAAAAGAAAACCTGAAGCTTAAAAACTTATAATAAAAATAGAAAGACTACTTCTTATTCTTCTTTTTTGTAAAGATGTCTACTAGACGTTTAAGGTTTTCCGGTTTATCAGTGTAAACCACCACATCATCCCCAGCTTCAATTGTTAATTCTTTGTTGTCTGGAAGATTAATTTTATCTTTTCTAAGAACTGCAAGAATCTTAAAACCGTTTGGTAAACGGATATCCTTAACCTTTTTATGAACTATTTCAGAGTTTTCATCTGCATGAACACTAAAAACTTCAGAGCCACATTTACCAACAGGAAGAAAATCTTTAATTTCAAATAGAGATTGATACACATGTTCAGCAACAATATCTTCCGGGTTAACTGTTTTTATACCCATCTTATTAAAGACATCAATATGATCTGGGTCTCTAAGAATAACCACTAGATTTGGAACCCCAAAATCTTTAGCCATAGTAACAACCATAAGGTTTGTAGAGTCATCGTTTGTAGCAGCAACTAAGGCATGAGCTTTTTCAACACCCGCATTAGTCAAATTTTCTTTGTCTTCAGCATCACCATGGATTACAAGAGCATCAACTTCAGAAGCAAACCTTTTACATCTCTCCTCATTTTTATCAATTACCGCAACAGTATGTCCTCTGTCTACAAGTTTTTTTGCAAGAGCTTCTCCAACAGCACTAAGGCCTACTACAACCACATACAATAGAAAAACTCTCCCCTCTTAGGGGTTTTAAGAAAAGAAAGACTATAACCTCTAAGGCTAGTATAAATTAGAGGTTTTGTGGTTTGGTTTAATGCGTATCTCCAATAAGAGTTGAAGAAGCTGCTGTTGCTTTTTAACGGTTTAACCATGGGTTTTTTAGCCCTCAAATCCTAAGATTAGGTTAATACCTAAGGGGGATAAATAAAGGTTTCTAACAAACCTATTTATAACCAATATAAAAGTGTTGCTGTACAGGACTAAAACTAAAAAATACCTTTTACTTATACTCGTCAAAGACCATGGAGGTACTTGTCTCAATTATATCACGGCTTTTTAATCTTATTTCTCTTGTTATTTGGTCTAACAGTTTTGGGTTTTTTACACCCTTAACATCCAAAACAAAATCCCAGTTTCCAGCAATATCCCTTATCCTAACTGGAACAGCATATTCCATGAAAATTTTACGTATACTTTTTATTAGGTCTAATTCGTCACATGAAGGTTTTACCTTAATAAATATTAGAGCATCAATTTCTTCATCTCCAACATGGGATAGCAGACTTGGAGAAATCCCAGTCTCCTCATGAATAATTCTTAAAACTTCTACTCGACGTAAGGGTCTCCCCCTAACCATAGAGAAATCTCTTATCCGCTCAACAATCCTTCTTTTAACATCCTCAGAAACATTTTGACCTTCTAAAAACATCTCTATAAGCTCTTTAGACTGCATAGCCCCAAACTCAAACTCTCTTTTTAAACCATATTTTTCCCAGTTTATAGTTTCATAGGTTTCTGGACATCTTAAAACAGATTTTTGATGAGTTCCAGCCTTATGAATTCTAGCAAACATACCATGAATAGGGAGATTGGGAGGTATAGGAATCCCTGAAACAGCTGAAACATAATGGTAAAGCTTCGGCATTTCTTTAAAGTTAACCTTTGTCTCAACCCCATAGAAGGTTTCAAGGTTATCTAGTAGGGTTGCCATATCAGCAATCCCACATCTTTCACCTAAACCCATAACTGAAACATGAACTCCTGTTGCACCACCCTCCAATCCAGCTATAGAGTTTGCAACAGCAAGTCCACGGTCGTTATGACAGTGAACATCAAACGGAACTTTAACGTTTTCTGTTAGAGTCTCCATTAGTTTCTTGAATTTTTCTGGATGCATCTGACCTTTTGTGTCTGGTATCCTAACCACGTCAACCCCTGCTTCCCAAGCAACTCTTGAAACCTCTATTAGACGTTCTATCGGTGTGCTTGTAGCATCTTCAGCAGCATATTCAACAAGCTCAAAACCAAGCTCCTCTTTTGCATATTTAACTGTGTCAACAACTCTTTCTAAGGCCTTTTGATAGGATAATCCGTTAAGCTTATGGATTAGATGCTGGTCTGAGGGGGATAAAACCACCACAACCCCCCAAACACCACAATCCCAAGCAACCTTAACATCCTCTCTTAAGGTTCGGCAATGACCTAAAAGTTTAGCATCTTCATAGCCTTTTTCCTTAAAATATCTAACTACAGCTTCAACACCTTCACGATATTTAGGGCTATAGGGTTGGCCTATCTCTATGTAAGCCTTCTTACCTAGAACCTTGTAAAGCATCTCGGCAATAACACATTTTTCTTCAGGTTTAAAATATACTCCAGGAGCCTGTTCTCCTTCTCTTAGAGTTGTATCTAAAATTCTTTCAAGATTTATCTTAGCCATAACAGACCATTCCAAAAGGCTCTTTTCTTTTCTTATACCCTAAAGCCACTTATAAACTGTATTTTTTGTTGAGATTAACCTTAATAAGACTCTTTTTTACATACGGTTAAGGGTTTTAAGCCTTCCTCTGTAAGCAAAACAGTATCCTCTATTCTTACACCAAACTTTTTTGGGAGATAAATTCCCGGTTCAACTGTGAAAACATTCATTTTTTCCAGTTTATCCATGCTTTTAGCTGAAAGTCTAGGTGGTTCATGAACTTCTAAACCTATCCCATGCCCAAGACCATGAATAAAATACTTGCCATAACCCTTCTCTTCAATTGTTTTTCTTGCTAAGGAGTCAGCCTCCCAGCCAACCATACCAACATTAATATTTTTTAAAGCCTTATCTTGAGCTTCTAAAACAACCCTATAGACTTTTATTTGGGTTTGAGTTGGCTTACCAACAAAAACTGTTCTTGTTAAATCTGAGTTATATCCCAAAAACTTTGCTCCTAAATCTATTAAAACTGTTTCACCATCCCTAACTTTTTTATCAGTATTTCCAGCATGAGGAAAGCTAGACCTAAACCCTGAAGCCACTATAGTTTTAAATGCTACCTCTTCAGCACCCATCTTCCTCATAGCATATTCAGCTTCAGCCGCAATCTCAAACTCTCTAACCCCAACTCTTAAAAATTCTAGGGCTATTTCCATAGCTTTATCAGAAATCCTACAGGCCTTTTTTAATGCCTTTAACTCTTCCCAATCCTTAATCTTTCTAAGATTAAGCAAAATTTCAGGTTTACAGTCAATCTTTACTTTTGAAAGCTTTTTATGAAAAATCTTTGACTGATTAAAGGATAAACTGTCAAAACAAACCTTTTTTGCTTTAAGCTCTAAGATTTTTAAGAGAATCTTATCTTCAATTTTCTCCTCCCCACCTAAAACCTCAACCCAAATGTTTTTAGCTTCTTCTTTAACACGTTCCTCCTCAAGCTTAGGGGTAAAAAGAATAGGCTGAGAATCTAAAGGAATAAGCATAACAAATTCTCCATTAGAAACTTTACTATTAGCTGTGAGATATTGAATATTGGAATTTAGCCTACAGATAAAACAGTCAAACTGGAGATTACTCATTTCTCTTCTTAGAAGAGTGACTCTTTTTTTTGAAAGACTTACGCTACACATCTTCTTAACACTCTTTTTTCTACATTAATGAGATAAATGTTAGATGTTTATGTCGTTTAGGGACCTTAAAATTTCACTAAAAAGGCTTAGACAGTTTTTGTCTTTAAATTTAAAGTTTGACCAAAAATTTTGCTAATTTTGCCATGATAAATGCTAAAACTTCTTCTTGTTTTTTATCTTAACATAGAAAATATTGGTGTTTTCTTAACCTATTTTTAAAGATGAATGTAACTTACATTTTTAATTTTTAACTTCAATCTAATTTTCAAGGAGACATGGATTTCTGGGAAAACTAATGATTCTTCTACTTGACAGTATCGTCAAAACCTTAAGTTTAATATACTGTAGAGACTGGAGGAAGATTAATGGTTGCAATTAAAAAACTTGAGATGGTTGGCTTTAAGACGTTTGCAAGAAAGACAACAATATCCTTTGATAAAGGATTAAATGTTATTGTAGGTCCAAATGGAAGTGGAAAAACAAACATTGTTGATGCTATTAATTTTGTGCTTGGAGAATTAAGTGTTAGAGCTTTAAGAGCAACAAATTTTTCATCCTTAATTTTTCATGGAAATAACGAAATTCCTAAAGCAAAATACGCTAGTGTAACAATTCATCTTGACAACTCTTTAAGAAGAATACCCATAGACTCGGATGTTATAACAATTACACGTTATCTTGGAGCTGATGGGACAAGCATCTATAGGGTTAACGGTAAAAGGTATTCTAGAAGCGACCTAATAAACCTGCTTGGACATGCGTCTCTTATTGGAGGAATGAACGTAATCTCTCAAGGAACAACTATGCGGATAGCTGATTTTAGTCCTGAGGACCGTAGGAAAAACGTTGAAAGTGTTATAGGTATTGCTGAATATGACCGTAAAAAAGAGGAAGCCCAGGTTCAGCTTAGAGAAGCAGAATTAAACCTAAAATTAGCTTTAGGAAAATTTGAAGAGGTAAAAAAACGTTTAATTGAGCTTGAAAAAGAAA
>CAZAHF010000012.1:0-21220 GCA_964484995.1 uncultured Candidatus Bathyarchaeia archaeon
TATAGGATTGCTGTAATCCCTGGAGATGGTGTTGGACCTGAGGTTATTCAGGAAGGATTAAAAGTTTTAGATGCTGTAAGTAGAGTTTACAATGTAAAGTTTGATTTTAAGGTTTATCCGTATAGTGGAAACCACTATCTTAAAACTGGTGAAATTCTTCCAGATGAAGCTTTAAAAGAGATGGAGCAGATGGATGCAATTTATCTTGGGGCTGTTGGACATCCAGATGTTCCTCCAGGAGTCTTGGAGAAAGGTCTGCTTTTAAAGTTAAGATTCTATTTTGACCAGTATGTAAATCTTAGACCAGTAACCTTATATCCTGGTGTTGAAACTCCGCTTAAGGGTAAACAGCCTCAAGACATAAACTTTTATGTTGTTAGAGAAAACACTGAGGATTTTTATGTTGGTTTAGGTTGTAGGTTTAGCTCTGATAAACATAAAACAAGTTTGGATGTTAAACGTAAACTTTACAGTTTAAGATTTGATGTTGAGACTTTAGCAGATAAACCTGAAGAGTTAGCTTACCAAATTGGTGTTATTACAAGAAGAGGTGCTGAAAGAGTTATTCGTTATGCTTTTGAACTTTGTAGAAGAAAGGGTTTAAAACGTGTTTCCTCTGTTGATAAAGCAAATGTGCTTAGTGAAATCTACAGTCTTTGGCGTGATGTTTTTACTGAGGTTTCAAAAGATTATCCTGAGATTGAAACCGAGTTTGCTTTTGTTGATGCTATGGCTATGTGGTTTGTTAAAAACCCTGAAAGATTTCAGGTTGTTGTAACACCAAACATGTTTGGAGATATTTTAACAGATTTAGGTGCAATGATTCAGGGTGGAATGGGTTTAGCTCCAAGCGGAAACATCAATCCTGAAGGTGTCTCAATGTTTGAGCCTATCCATGGTTCAGCACCAAAATATGCTGGAAAAGGTTTAGCTAACCCTATTGCAGCAATTCTGGCTGGAAAGCTTATGCTTGAACATTTGGGTGAGGAGGAAGCTGCAGAAGCAATAGATAAGGCTGTTAAAGAGGTTTTGGTTGAAGGTAAGGTTAAGCCAAGAGATCTTGGAGGAAACGCCTCAACATCAGAAGTTGGAAACGCTATAGCAGAAAAAATTTCTTAACCTTCACATAAACATTAGTTTCTAATTTGGTAGTAACTGTTCCTATCTATTCCTACCCAAAAAATTGCTAATGTTAAAATCTTGTCTGGTTTAGATATTCAATTAACCCACCGCTTTTAAAGATTTTTAGAAGAAATTCTGGAAAAGGTTTAAACTTTAATTCCTCATTTTTTGTTAGGTTTTTGATAATTCCCCTTTCCATATCTATTTGAAGCTTGTCTCCATTATCTGTTTTAGAATAGATGCCTTTACATTCAATTATTGGTAGTCCTATGTTTATTGCGTTACGGAAAAAGATTCTTGCAAAAGATTCTGCTAAAACACATTTACAGCCAGCATATTTTAAGCTTTGAGGAGCATGTTCACGGCTTGAACCACAACCAAAATTTTTTCCAGCAACAACCAAACCATAATCCTTAATTTTCTGGGGGAATTCCGGATCTAAACCTTCCATCGCATGTTTAGCCATTTCTTCAGGCTGAGTAAAAACAAGGTATTTTCCCGGATAGATAACATCCGTATTTATATTGTCACCATACTTTAAAACCCGTCCTTCAATAATCTTCAAACTCATTTTTCTCCTCCTCCAAAAATTTTTAACCTATAAACCTTTTTGGGTTTGTTATTTTTCCTGTTAAAGCTGAAGCTGCAACTGTTGCTGGTGAAGCCAAATAAACCTTTGATTTTGGGCTTCCCATTCTACCAACAAAATTTCTGTTTGTTGAACTTATACAGACTTCACCATCAGCCAACAAACCAAAATGTCCACCAAGACATGGGCCACAAGTTGCCGGTCCAACATAGGCTCCAGCTTTAACAAAAACCTCCAATAACCCCTCTTTTAAGGCTTCCAGATAAACCTCTTGAGAAGCCGGTATAACTATTAATCTAACTCCATCCTTAACCTTCTTTCCCTCTAAAATTTTAGCTGCAACTCTTAAATCTTCTAGTCTTCCGTTTGTACATGAACCAATAAACGCCTGATTTATTTCAACATCTTCAACCTCATCCACAGGTTTTACATTACCAACACTATGAGGACATGCAACCTGAGGCTCTAAATCTTCAACATTCAACGACAATTTTTCTTCGTAATGAGGGTCCGGGTCACTATGGATAGGTGTAAATGTTTCTTTAATCCTACCTTTAAGATACTCATAGGTTTTTTCATCAGGTTCAACTATCCCTGTTTTAGCTCCAGCTTCAACAACCATGTTACATAGAGTTAATCTACCACCTACACTCATATTTCGGATTGTTGAACCTGTAAACTCTATACCCATGTAGGTCGCTCCATCTTCACCCAGCAAACCTATAATGTAAAGGATAATATCTTTAGGAAAAACATGGGGTTTAAGCTTTCCTTCAACATTAACCTTTATAACCTCAGGAACCTTAAACCATAAGCTTCCAGTCGCAAAAACAGCTGCAGCGTCTGTTGAGCCTATTCCTGTTGCAAATGCACCTAAAGCCCCATAAGTACACGTATGAGAATCAGCACCAACCACAACAACTCCTGGCTTAACATGCCCCTTCTCAACCATCACTTGGTGACATATTCCACCCCTACCCACATCATAAAAATTTTTTACTCCATATTCAGCAGCAAACCTTCTAAGCCTTTTATGAAGCTCAGCTGAATAAACCCTATCAGCGGGGATTTGATGATCAAGAACTATAACAATTTTGTTTTTATCCCAAATCCTTCTTTGTTTAAGTTTTTCAAAGGCATCTAGGGCAAGAGGACCTGTTAAATCATTAACCATAACCATGTCTACTTTTGCCTCAACAAACTCACCAGACTCAACATACTCCCTTCCAGAAGCCTTAGCCAAAATCTTTTTTGTAACAGGTAACCCTTTTGCTGCCAGCTAAATTTCACCTTCCCTAACCAGAAAAATTAGCAAAAAGATTTTAGAATAGATTACTCTTCAAGTCCAGACATTTTTCTTATAACTTTACCTGTAACCTCAAGTGGATGCTTTTGGATTTCCTCCAACCATTTTTGAAGATTCTTTCTTCCAGTTTGATATTCTTCAAGCCATGTTTTTGTAAAGCTTCCATCTTTAACTTTTTTTGCAGCTTTTCTCATGTTTTCTTTTACGTGGTCATCAACAATATTTGAACCCATTAGAAGTCCACCGAATCTTGCTGTCTCTGAAACTGTTGAAAGCATCTTAGCTAAACCTCCCTCATAGATTAAGTCAACAATAAGCTTTAACTCGTTACAAGCCTCAAAATAGGCTAGTTCAGGCGGATAACCCTCCTCAATTAGAACTTCAAAACCTTTCTTTATAAGCTCCATTACACCTCCAACAAGAACACATTGTTCACCTATAAGGTCACTTTCAGTTTCATCTTTAAAGGTTGTTTTAATTACACCAGCCTTAGTACACCCTAAAGCTTTAGCAAACTCTAAGGCTAAAGCTTCACATTTCCCTGTATAGTCTTGGTAAACAGCAACCAAAGCCGGTGTCCCAAAACCGTTAAGATAGGTTTCTCTAACCTTACTACCCGGAGATTTAGGTGCAACCATAAAAACATCAACATTCGATGGAGGAACGATTAGCTTATAGTGGATGTTAAACCCATGAGAGAAACCTAAAATTTTTCCCTCCGTTAAATATGGGTGAATTTCTTTTTTGTAAATTTCAGGTTGAACCATGTCTGGGATTAAAACATGAACAACATCAGCCTTTTTTGCTGCTTCTGAAATAGTTAAAACTTCAAACTTGTCTTGCTCAGCAAGCTTCCATGAAGAACCCTCAGGTCTAAGTCCAATTAAAACGTTTATCCCTGAATCTCTTAGGTTTTGTGCTTGAGCTTTTCCCTGACTACCATACCCTATAACAGCCACAGTTTTATCTTTTAGATAGCTGGTTGTAACATCCTTATCATAATAAACTTTTACCATAAATCTTTCACCTCCAAAAACTAAATAGATTCTGCCCCTCTTGCGAGGGCTGCTATACCTGTTCTAGCAACCTCTCTTATCCCTAATCCTTTAGTTAACTCCAAAAAAGCATTTATTTTTTTAGGGTCCCCAGTTATTTCAACCGTCATTGTTTTAGGTGAAACATCAACAATTCTCCCACGAAAAATCCTCACATAATGAGTTAAATCTGTCCTAGTTTTACTGTCTTCTGCCCTTATTTTTATAAGAGCCAACTCTCTTAAAACAGATTTTTCAAGGTTTAAACGTTTAACCTTAATAACCTCAACAAGCTTATGAAGGTTTCTTGCAACAAGCTCAACAGTTTTCTCGTCACCTCTAACAACCAAAGTCATTCTTGCAAGACTACCATCATTTAAGGGGCCGACAGAAAGACTTTCAATGTTAAATCCTCTTCTACGAATCATGTTTGTAACACGGAAAAGAACACCAGGCTTATTCTCAACTATCGTAGCAATTATATGGTTTTGCTCACTCTGACTCAAACCTTTTTCACATCCCCAAAATAAGCTACTTTCTGTTTAGATGTTAAGCTTAATATTTAAGTCTTAATAAATTCTAAGAATCTAACTCTTATACTTTAAGATTGCTGCTAAACCACCAAAAGAATTTAAAAGCATTTCTCCCTCTTCATGAGAAGACGAAATCATCTCAACCTTAACATTTGCCTTTTCAGCAAGCTCCGTAAAAAAGTCTATAAGAGGTTTTCTGTCAGAAATATTCAACGTAGTATTTCCACATTTAGGACACTGCTTTTTAGGTAAATCTACCTCAAACTTTACAAGGTCAGCTGGCTTTATTACCAAATCTTCACTATACCCACAGCTTGAACATTTAACAGTAACAAGCAAAGTATCCAAATCCTCAGATATAAGAAGAGTTTTAACAGCCCCGTTTTCAAGGCTTTTTTTAACCTCATCCACACCATAAACAGCTAAACCAGAATCTTTCCCAATTTCAGCAAGAAACTGTTGAACAAGATTTTTCTCTTCAACATATCTAACATTTTTTAAGATTTCTGGAGATTTTTGAACTATCTCTTTAATACCCTGTTCATCAACATAAGATGTGTCAACAACAGCAAGAACCTTATCCCTCAAATTATAGTGTAGATAGTCTCCATCAACAAAATACTGTTTTGAGGGACCAGGACCACCTACAATTACCCCTTTAAGATCAGGAATCCCAAGAAAAATTTGGTTTGCATAGTTTGCAACACGCTTATAATACTCGTTAATTTCAGCTTCCCTTAAACGTTCAAATCTTCTAGCTGACTGACCTCCAGCTCTATGTTTACTTGAAATTCCGGAGGTTATTGACTTTATAATTTCTAAATGTCTACCTTTAAGGGTTGCAAATGTGGCGCCACTATTATCCATAACCAGAATACCGTAGGTTTCTTTTTCTTTAAGCATATCTAGTAGAGGTTCAACATGAAAACGTGAGTTACAACGGTAAAGATATATGTCTAAAGGTCTTGGCGGAATAACCACATAAATCTCCATTTTCTCAGAGCCAGGTGGACCATATGGTATAGCTCCACAAAAAATAGCTAAACCTGTTGGTGGAGTTTCCTTAAAAAGTTTCAGCCTCTGGATTACTTTTTCAATAGCATCTTGAACATTATGTCTTGTTGTTCTTGACTTAATATTTGAAGCTGTTCCATACTCTTGGCGAAGAGTATTTAAAACCTCACTTAACTGTCTCCCAGCAGGGATATAGAGTGTTATAAGCTCTGTATGTCTTCCTCTTTTTGAGGCTAGTTCTTCCAGTAGCCTTTTCATCTTAAAAAGTTCAAGTGACGTGTACTGGGCAGGTGTTTCTTTTTCACTCAGGCTTCGCTTCTCCTCCAGTATTCTAACCTTTTAAATTCTTAACTTTAAATGTTTTCTTTTTAAGATTTAATTTAACACAAAGTTTTAAAGTTAAAATTGTCAAAGTTAAACTTAAACTTTCTAGGGACACTGTATAAAACAGTATTAAGGGTTGAATAAGGGTTGAAGGTTGTTGTTAAACTTGGAAAGTTTCTTTTTCCACTTAAACTTCAAACTGAAAAGCTTAAAGAATACGTAAAAACCTTTGAAGAGCTGGTTGGAGAAGGAAAAAGAATTTTGATTGTTACTGGAGGTGGGGAAATAGCAAGAGAATATATTCGTGTAGCTAGAGAGTCTGGTTTAGATGAAGCAACATGTGATCAACTTGGAATTGAGGTTTCAAGAATAAATGCTTATCTTTTACTCTCAATGTTTAAGAATTTAGCTTACCCCGAGGTTCCGATAAATCTTAAAGAGCTTAAACGTTTTTTTCATCATGGAAAAATTGTTGTTTTAGGTGGTTTAACCCCAGGGCATTCAACAACAGCTGTGGGGGCTTTGGCTGCTGAAACTATAAAGGCTGACTGTTATGTGATAGCTACCGATGTTGATGGAATATACACTAAAGACCCAAAAATCTATGGGGATGCTGAAAAGCTTGAGGTTGCAGATACCTCTGAAGTTTTTAGGCTGGCTTCTCAAGGTAAACTTTGGGCTGGAACCTATGAGCTTGACCCTTTAGCAGTAAAAATTATAGAAAGATCTAAAATTCCAACCTACTTTATAGATGGAAGAGACCCTGAAAACTTAAAAAAAGTTTTAGCTGGTGAAAAAATAGGAACCTACATTAAACCTAAACAGTAACTAGTTAAATGTTTAGCCGTATTGGTGGTTTAAGTTGAGGCTTGAAAAAATTTTTGGAAGTAAAATGCAGACTAGGCTTGTAGAATATTTGCTTCAAAACTCTGGTAGAGTTTTTAATCAGGCTAGTTTAGCCAGATTTTTAGACTGTTCCCCCTCAACCATAGCCCGTTTAATAGAACCATTAATTGAGGAAGGAATACTTTTGTATGAGCAGATTTCAGGTCAGATGAAAATTTTAGCTTTAAACCTTGAGTCTGAAAAAGTTAAAGTGTTAATAGAGTTTTATGAGAAAATTAAAAGAATGTAGGTTTTTAGGTTGATGGTTTAAATGGTTAAATGCTGGGTTTGTGGTAAAGAGTTAGATTTACCGTTTGTGTGTAAGTATTGTGGTGGTGTTTTTTGTGTTGAACATAGACTCCCAGAAAAACATAACTGTGAAAAGTTGAGTGAGCTGAGAAAACCCTTTATTTTAAGACCACAACCTAAAACCGTTCCTTTATCAGTTCTAAAAACCAAAAAGGTTTTTTCAGGAAGAAAGATTCGGATAAGAACAAGTAGATACGAAGTTAAACATTTGCTTATAGCTTGGCTTATTCTAGGTTTTTGTTTTTCAATCCGATATTTGTTTAGCTATCCAAGATTTTTTCCTTTAATGTTTGCTGTTTCTTTAATAGCTGTTGGCTCAGGTTTTGTTTTTCATGAGTTAGCTCATAAGTTTACAGCGTTAAGATTTGGTTGTTGGGCTGAGTTTAGAATGTGGGGTTGGGGTTTAACTATGGCTTTAATTTTTGCCTTAATTTCTGGTGGAAGTATTATTTTTGCTGCACCTGGAGCAGTCTACATAACCTCAAGAAACCTTTTAGGTTGGGAAATCGGGAGAAGAGAAAACGGAATAATAGCTCTTACAGGTCCTTTAGCAAACCTTATCCTAGTATTCCTCTTTTATATGCTCCAAGGCTTTCCAGGGATAGTTGGTCTTATTGGAAAGTTTGGTTTTTATGTTAATCTTTGGCTTGCAGCTTTTAACCTAATACCTTTTATGGGTTTGGATGGAAGTAAGGTTTTTCTTTGGAGCCCTATATTTTGGGCTTTAGTTGCAATACCAACATGGCTTTATACAGTCTTTCAATTTTTAATTTAAAACTTTACCTAAGACAAGAGTAGTGTATATTGTATGTTATGATATATACAGTATAGAGTAAAAACATAAATTAGACTATAATTAGTAAGGACTACTAAAGAAAAACCATTACTTTGTTGGGGTATATGACTGATGGGAAAACGTGTAGTTATTGCTGGATGTGGTTTTGCTGGTTTAGAAGCTGCTCTTAACCTACATAAAATGTTAAAAGATAGAGTTGAAATAATAGGTGTAGATAAAAATAGATTTTTTAGTTTTCTTCCATACTTACATAGAGTTGCTGCAGCAACTCTTGAGGAAAATAAGGTTATAATCTCTCTTATAGATTTTTTTAGAAAAATTGATTCTGAATTTTTCCAAGAAGAAATTACTGAGATTAGACCGGAAGAGAATAAGATTGTAACAAAAAAACAGACTATCGACTATGACTACCTTGTGATTGCTTTAGGATGTAAAACAAATTTTTATGGGATACCGGGTGCTGATGAGTGTTGTTTTGATTTTAGAGATGCTGAGCATGCGGTAAACCTTTCCCAGCATATTGCAAGAATGTTTCTTTACGCGAGAAATGTGGATAGTAAGGAAAAAAGGGAAAAAATGCTTAGGTTTATTGTTTGTGGGGGAGGAGCTACTGGAATTGAGTTGGTTACAGAGCTAAAATATTATGTTGACTATCTTTGTAGAAAACATAAGATAGACAGGTCTAATGTTGAGCTGGTTTTGGTGGAGGCTATGCCTAATATTTTACCAGGTCTTCCAGAAAATCTTTCAAAAAAGATGGTTAGTTATGCTGAGAATGCTATTAAAAAATTGGGTATTAAACTGTTATGCAGTAAGCCTGTGGTTGAGGTTGGGAAAGATTTTGTTAAGCTAAAGGATGAGGAGTATGTTTATTCAAATACTGTGGTTTGGTGTGGTGGACTCAAAACCCATGAGGTAATAAAAAATTCAGGTTTAAAAACAGATAGAAGAGGTTTTCTGGAGATAAACAACTATCTTCAACCAACATTTAAGGAAACGGTATTAGAGAATGTTTACTGTGCAGGAGATGCTACAACATTCATAGATAAAAAAACAAATCAGCCGCTTATGAAGATTGGAAGACATGCAGTAGACCAAGGAAAAACTTCAGCAAAAAATATTTATGCAGATATTGTTGGAGGAAAAAAGGTGGAGTATACTCCTAGAACTCAAGCAACAGTAATAAGTCTTGGGAAAAGTGATGCTGTTGGTTTTTATGGTGACCGTGTTCTTAAAGGAAAAATAGCTCTCTGGTTAAAATACTGGATTGAAGACGGATATCTTAAAAGATACCGAGTATAATTTTTCAATTCTTAACTGTAGATACGTTTATGTTCTGTCATAATACATTTATCCATGACCACAATAATTCCAGCTTTTTTTGCTTTTTCAGCTGCCTCCTCATTTACTATTCCAAGCTGCATCCAAACTACGTAGGGTTTTCCATACTCTTTTTTTAGTTGAACAGTCTCTTCAACTATCAACTTAGCCTCTTCTGATGGCCTAAAAATATTAACTATTTCTAACGATTTTTTTAGGTTTTCAGGAAGACTTTTTAGGTCTTTATAGCATTTTTCACCTAAAACTTCATTAACAGTTGGATTAATAGGAATTATCCTATACCCCTTCTTTTTTAGATATTCTGCAACAACATAGCTGGGTTTTGTTGGCTTGTTAGATAAACCAACTACAGCAATATTTTTGTAGGAAGCCAAGATTTCTTTTAGATTCATAAGTGAAATTTAAGTTTAAATAAAAGATAAATCTATGCTGTTTATCCTTGCTGTAATGCTAGAAAACAAAAAGAATATTTAGAAAGGTAACCAAAACAATAGTAAGCAAAACATTTAAAGTAAGTCCACAAAAACAATATAAGAGACCAGAAAAAGTCAATGACAAAAATTTTGTGGCTTCACTCTTCTTTACAACAAAAATTTCTTCTGCTATATGGGTTTGAGGTGGAAAAAGTGCGTGTAGAAATTCCCTTGTATACAGAAAGGTTTGGGTCTGTTATGATACATGATGTTCAAAGAATTTTAGAGCTAGACTCCGGTAAAAAGAGTATGGAAGAAAAAGAGGTTACAACAATCCACAAAATTGAGAGGGACGAGATAGAAGAAGTTGAAAATAAACTTGCAATAGTTGTTCCAGTTAAGGAGGAAAAACTAAAACTTTTAGAGGGAGTTTTAAGCGGCATCCCCCATGACTGTGTTGTTATAGTTGTTTCTAACAGTCAAAGAACTCCTGTTAACAGATTTAAAATGGAAGTTGATACACTAGCTAGATTTTACAGGTTTACTCACCGTAAGATGCTTGTTATCCATCAAAAAGATCCAGGGTTAGCTTTAGCTTTTCGTGAAACAGGATATTTAAGCATTTTAGATGATAAAGGTGAGCTTGTGAGAGATGGAAAAGCTGAAGCTATGGTTGTAGGAATAATTTTGGCAAAAACTGTTGGCAAAAACTTTGTTGGTTTTATTGATGCGGATAACTATATTCCTGGTGCTGTAAATGAGTATGTTAAAAATTTTGCTGCTGGATTTTGTATGGCTGAATCTCCCTATGTTATGGTTAGAAACTCGTGGAAATATAAGCCAAAAGTTTACAATTCTGGTTTATACTTTAAAAAGTGGGGAAGAATTTCTGAAACCACAAATAGGTATCTAAACCTAATAATTTCAAACCATACTGGTTTTGAAACTGAAATTATTAAAACAGCAAACGCTGGAGAACATGCTATGAGTATTCAGCTTGCAGAAATTCTTGAATATTCATCTGGTTTTTCTGTGGAGCCTTTCGAACTGCTCTATATTCTTGAGGAGTTTGGTGGTTTAAAACCTACAAGCTACCCTGAGGTTATTGAGAAGGGGGTTGAAATTTTTCAGATAGAAACCAGGAACCCCCATTTTCATGAGGATAAGGGAGAAAAACATCTTAAAGAAATGTTGCTTATGTCTCTTTCAGTAGTCTACCATAGTCCACTATGCGACCAAAACTTAAAATCAATAATTCTTAATGAGCTTGTTTCCCAAAATATTTTGGATGAAGGTTCACAGCCACCAAAACCTCCAGTAATGCCTCCGCTTAGATCCGTTAACATTCAAACTTTTGCTGAAAAACTAACAGAAGCTAAAACTTTTACGGTGTTTGAATAGGGGCGGAAGAAAATCTGGGTATTGCTGTTTTTGATTTGGATGGAACATTAATTGATGGTAGAACAATATTTGCTATAGCTGAAAAGTATGATTTTCTTAATAAAATTGTTGAAGTTATGGAAAAACCAATTAAAAACTATGTAAAATCTGAGATAATTGCTGGCTTTTTGAAAGGATTAAAGGTAAACGAGTTTTTAGAGATAATTCAAAAAATACCTTTAATGAATGGGGCTGAGGAAGTTTCTAAGGCTTTAAAAAAGAAGGGTTACAAACTTGGGATAATTAGTGATAGTTACACACTTGCAACAGAATATTTTAAACAAAAACTTGGATTTGATTTTTCTGTTGCAAATAAGCTTGAAATAAAAAACGGGGTTTTAACAGGTAAAATTTATATGCCTATGGGCTGGGCTGAGGTTGGATGTTTTTGTGAACAATCAGTCTGTAAAAGAGCTCATCTACGGATTTACGCGGGAAAATATGGTGTCCCAGTTAAAAAATGTGTTGCTGTAGGGGATGGTTTAGCAGACTTATGTATGATTGAGGAGGCTGGTACAGGTATAGCTTTTAACCCTAAAACACCGGAGCTCCTAAAATATGCAAAAATAGTTGTTAATAAAAAAGATCTGAGAGAAATTTTAAAGTATCTTTAGTCTGAAGCCTGTTCTTCTTTCTTTTCTTCTACTCTAACACCAAGCTTCTCTAACTCGTCTAGTAGCCCATCAACCACCTGCTTAATTTTTTCCCAGTGTTTACGGTTTGAAATGCTTAGCTTTTGTTTACGTGACCATTTATCTTGGCCTTTCTTTTTCTTCCACCTATAAACTGCCACCTCTCTACGGTTAAATCTTTCAGTTAAAAGTGCAGCCATCCACCATGTTGGTGTCTTATAGATTGTTTCACCTTTAAGAACTTTAACACCCTCAACAACAGGATAAATAGCTTCCTTTACCTCTTCTATGGTAACATCAGTTATCCCTGCTTCCTTAAGCTTATTAATAAACCTTTCAGCCTCCTCAAGACTTCCAAACGTTACAGGCTTAATTTTCTCACCTTTAACAATATACCTACTACTAACACTCATAAATCTCCCTCCAAACTCTATCCCTTAAACCATCTAAAAATAGCATTTGAAAACATTCTGGTCAGACCCGCAGTTTTAAGTCATTCAAAGATTGTCTAATACACCAGGGGTCATCATCCCCAAAAATATACCATAACAAACCAAATATTTAAACTAAAAACTACTATTAATCCAACTTTAAACGTCTTAAATTTTTTAGGAAGTAGGGTATAACAATAAAAAGAATAACCAGCAAAACAAATATAAACAAAATTTCACGGATACTTAACCCTACAAACATATTCCAAACTACCATCTTATCCTAAATAAAGTTTTAGTAGAAAACCAACACCATCAACTAAACCACTTAACAAACAGCAAAAAAGCATTAAAAATATGCAATGCACTGCACTACACTGTCATACACCATAAATTTTTATGATTATTTATGGGATTCACCAACCAAAAACCAAGTTAAAGAGTTATTCCAGCAAATTTTGAATGGGGTGGGTGGGATTTGAACCCACGACCTCCGCGTCCCGAGCGCGGAATCGTAGACCATGCTGGACCACCACCCCATAACACCCTAAAGCCACAACATATAAACCTAAAACTTCAAACAAAAATTTTTATTAAACCTTCTAACCTTTGAATATTTTAGACCCGCGGTAGCTCAGCCTGGAAGAGCTTCCGGCTGTAGGGTTCGCCTTAAAGGCGGACCACCCTCAGCCTTTCAGGCGTACATGGAAACCGGAGTGTCACAGGTTCAAATCCTGTCCGCGGGACCATCCCCTATTTTTCAGCAATCTTCAATACAGAGAAAATGCTGAGAAGAGTGAATATCTAATAAAAAAATGTGGTTTAGCTTTCTAGTATTCTTCACATTTAATTTGGAAGTAGTTTTTTGAATGATTACAGGATGGACATTTCTCCGGCGGTTCTTTCCCATAGTGAATATAACCACATTCTCTACACACCCACCAAACTTCCTTATCTTTCTTAAAGACTGTGTCAGCTTCAACTTCCTTAAGCAGCTTTTTAAATCTTTCCTCATGATGTTCCTCTGCTTTTGCAATAGCTCTAAGCCTATTTGCTATTTCAGAGTAACCCTCCTTCTCTGCAACCTCAGCAAACTCTGGATACATCTTGGTATGCTCATAGTTTTCCCCAGCAATCGCGGCTTTTAGATTTTCTGCTGTAGTGCCAAATGTTGTTGGAGCTGCTGCCTCTACACTCACCCCAACTGTTTTCTTAAGCTCATTAATAAGCTTAAAAAGACTGCTTGCATGTTCTTTTTCATTTTCCGCTGTTATAAGAAAAATTTCAGCAATTTGCTCATACCCCTCTTGTTTAGCAACTTTCGCGTAAAAGGTATAACGGTTTCTAGCTTGACTTTCACCAATAAAAGCCTTAACCAAATTTTTAATAGTATTCTCCATACTTCCACCTTGTAACTATTTAGTTTATTAAGGCTTAATAAATACTATTCACAATTACTGTTTGACTTCAAAGTTACTTAGTATTTGTGTAACTACCCTTTATCTGGTCAGAAGGTAGCCTGAAGCCATAACTGGTCCTAAGAGTAACTCTTCATCATCCCAAAAGTTAGCTTAGCCTTTTCTACAAGGAAATGTCGATTAACAAATCTTTAATCTTTTCTTTCAGGTTTTTAACGATCTCTATACTTATTGACGGTGCTACTTTTACCTCTTTAACTGGTTTTAAGAGCTGTTTAATCTGATCTGTTGTTATTTCCGTATTTTTTCTTAGCTGAGTTAATAGTTTAACTGCGGTCAAATATTTGTCTGGACTGTAGAGGTAGATATGCCATGGTTCAACCCCTAAAACAGCCTTTAAACCTTTTATATTGTTAAAGGGTAAAGCTGTGTTGCTATAACTCTCTATAACGACAACCTCATGGTTTTGCTTAATCTTTCTGTAAGCTAGACTGATGGCTTTATCATAACTTTCTATAATAATCCTGTTTAACTCCTTAAGCTTATCTATCTTAACAACCTCTACCGCGTTAGAACACAGCTTTTCTATCATCCATTTACATTCAAGGTATTTTTCTAATGTTAACTTGTTAACCACCACAAGAAATTCAGCATGTTCTGATGTTGTCACCCTATCGACCAGAAAGCCTGGAAGCCTACCCATAGGCGTATAAGTAGAATTCTCAACCCATAACCTATGGATAGGATTTATTATTTCTTCCGGAAGGCTTGTTCTGGAAGTCTCCCTTAAAACTTTTGCATCTTTCCCATAAAGTCTCCCCTTTGAAAGAGTCTCATAAACCACATCATAGTCATACCATAAATTATTTCCAGCTCTAGGTTTAAAACCACAAACATTAATACCCTTTTCTCTCAAATACCATATTAACGCTTGAGTAAGCATAGTTTTTCCTGAATCTTTCTCCTTAAACCCAACAACTAAGATGTCACACATAGTCCAGCTACAAACTTACCCTAAATCTAGTTATAGTTTACAGTCTTATACGGCTTTCTAAGCAAGCTAAAGTTAAACATCTGTTCTACTAAAATATAGTCTTAGATATGATAAAAGCGGTAGAGCTGGTTAGAAGGCTGGGATTAACAGTAACCCCGAAGCTTCGGGTTACCGTACTTACTGGTGCTGGAATTTCAGCTGAAAGTGGTGTGCCAATTTTTAGGGGTAAGGGTTCTCTTTGGGAAATACCTGAAGCAAGAAGACTTGCAAGTAAGGCAGGTCCACCATGGAATACTAAGGAAACATGGGAGTTTTATGAGTGGAGAAGAAAACTTGTAAGCCAATGTAAACCTAATGCAGCTCATTATACACTTGTAGAAATGGAAAAATATTTTGATGATTTTTGTTTAATAACCCAAAATGTTGATGGTCTTCATACCAAAGCTGGAAATAAAAATATTTTGGAGCTTCATGGAAATATGTGGAAGGGACGTTGCATAAGATGCGGGAAAATTGTTGACCTACCCGAAACCCCGCTAAAAAGTCTACCACCCTACTGTTCATGCGGAACTGCTTTACGTCCTCATGTTGTTCAGTTTGGTGAGCCTATAAACCCTAATGTTTTAAAAGCTGCTTTAACTGCTAGTAGCCGTGCAGAACTATTTCTGGTTATAGGGACTTCAGGTGTTGTTTCACCAGCCGCTCAAATGCCTTTAATAGCCCTTAAAAGTGGAGCAAAGGTTATAGAGATAAACCCAAACCAGACGGTTTTAACCCCATATGTCACAGTTTCGATTAGAGGGAAAGCGGCTGAGATTTTACCTTGGCTTTGGAAAGGTCTCCTAGAAAGTAGGGTTAACACATTAGCATAACATTAAGTAGATTTAATTTTTTACCATAATAGTTACTTTATTCTTCCATTTTCCTGATAGTTTCCATCGGGTTCTTATTCATGTATTTTCTTACCTTTTTACATTTTGGACAGTAAAACTTTTTTTCTTTATAGTCCAATTTTGTTCCACATCTCCAGCATTTATAGTTCTCTCTAACCTCAATGTTTGTAAGTATTTTTAAAGTTTGGGTTAGTAGTCTTTTGGAAAAAGCCATTTTGTGAATCGTTTTTACTTGGTTTAACTATACGTTTACCTTTTATGAATCTAAACCTGTTAAAAAGTAGAGGTTTTTTATACAAGATTTTTTAGGCTTATGTAAAAATCTGGTTGGCTTTACGGTGTCATATAGTGAAAGTATTCAATCAAAATTTTACATTAAGCTTATAAACCTAAAACATCACTTTTACTGTTCTCTCCAATTAAATATAGGTGGCTATTTCTGTTATCTTGGTGTTGTATCTTGTGCAAACTTTTCCTTTGGACCTTTAAAGAGGCAATTAATGCTTTATCAATTTGTGAAATAATCTTTTTACATTGTCTAAGTGAGAAAGGAAAAGGGAAAATTGAAGAGATCCTGGATAAGTTTGAAAGAGAAACCTCAAATTATGGTTTTATAGGTAAACATTTGTTTTCAAATACACTAAAAAGTTTAGAGTTTCAAGGTTTTGTAAAGATTAGGAAAGTTAACCTTAACCATGTAAATATTGAGCTTAGTAATTATCTACGGAGACAACCTAAACTAGTAAGGCTTCTAGAAGAGGAGATTAAAAGAAGAACAGGAGGATTAAAACCCGAGGTCTTTAGAAAAATTTTAAATGCTATTGAATTTTTAAGGAAAAAAGATAACGGTTGTGTTAAGCTAAAAAAACTTCAAACAGTCCTACAAAATTATGGTGTTTCAAAGAAAGAGTTTGAAGTTGCTGTCAAAAAACTTCTTGAATGGGGCTTTCTTTATAAGCCTAACCAAGACACCATACAAACAATTAAACTACTTTAAAACTCAGAAGACTTTTCTATGTCGCTCAAATTTTCTAAAAGCTTTTTTAGTTTTGCCAGTTTTCTTTTACGTTCAATTCTGGGTATATGAGGTAAACAAAGAGGGTCCTCCTCGATTTTTTCAATAACTTTTAAGGCTTCTTCTACTGTTAGCTGTCTAGATGAAACAATCTTTCTAATGTTACTAAAAACATTTTCCAGACTAATATTTTTATCACTAAGATAATCGATTAAACAGCTTCGAACTAACCTAATGTTTTGCGGAAACATTTTTCACGTATCTTTAAAAATTCTCTTTGTCTAGTTTAAACTGGAAAATTCTAAAATATAAGTTGTTTTCAAATTTTGAAGTTAAAAACTAGTGTATTTTTGCTTTAAAGTTTAAAACTGAATTTTATAATTTTTGCTTTAAAATCCGTATTTTTACGCCTATTAACCATAATATCTCCATGTTGCCCCACATTTAGTACACCTATAAAATTGGGTTGATGGTTCATCTGCACTCCTAGTTTGAACAAACCAATAGTAGGCTTCTCTATTACCACATTTAGGGCATTCAACGTTAGTAGTTGGCATTGTTCTTAACTGCTCTAACTCTTCACCAACAACAACTACTGGCTCAGACTTTTTATCTTCACGAGTTACACGTAAAACTTTTTCCTCAGGTTTTTCTTCAGTCCCACAGATAGGGCATCTTAAAACATTACCTTCCAGTTTTAGTCTACTACCACACTTAGAACAGAACTTCATCTTTTCCCTCTATACTTAACAACATGTCTTAAAAATTTTATGTTAAAGTAGAATGCTACTAATTCAGGAATCCATGTTCTTCCAGTAGAGTTAAGCAAGCCATTATTGCTGAAGCTGCCGCAAAATCTGTTGAAATTGTGATTGTTGGACTTAAGTCAATAACCAAATTTGCAAAACGGTAGATGCCGGAGGGAATTCCCTCACGTGAACCAATTAACATGTTAACTCTTTTTCCACGTTTAAACAGTTCAACCAAATTTTTTCCAAGCTTGCTAATCTTTTCACCTTCAGGCTCAAACACTATTATAGGCTCCTCTCTTCTATCTCTAACTAGCTGGTATAAGTCTTGGATAAAAACAGGCACCTTATACACCTCTCTTGTATAGCTTTTTGTTTGAATGTTGTATCTGCTTTCAATCCCTTCTCTAACTCCTTGAAGAAAGGCTAAGATTTCCCAGCTGTTCACACATCCAACAAACCCTACTATAAGCTCCCCTACTTCAAAGGTTTGTACACATCTACCTATTCTCATACCAAACTCCTTTGCTGACTTTAACGGTCCTAGATAGGGCATCTGAACTATAGACATTTTTCTTAGGATGGGGAGAACCGACAGTTTATCTGGTGCTTTTTTTCTATGTTCCTCCAAACCGTCTGTTAGGCTTAACAGAGCCAAATTTCCAATTATTTCTACCCACAAAATTTTGTCTGGAAAGTTTAAGTTTACTTCTGCTTGAGTTATCTTCCTTACAATATTTCCGACAGCCACATTTACATCTATACTTGTAAAGTTGTGGGTTCCACGTCTAGTGGTTCTTACAGCAAAAGTTTCTTCACGGTTAATTTTTCCATAAACAACCTCCTTTGCCATATCAACTATATGTTCTAACTCTGCTGGTCCACATGCATCAACCAATAAAACTTTTTCAATTTCAGGAATTTCCTCTTTCAGTCTCCTGTATAATGCTTGTTTATCCCTAGAACCGCTTACCAAAACTAAACCCAAAAAGTTTTGGGGGTTTGGCTGAACCTTTAGGTTTGACTCTAACTCAAGGACTCTTGAAGCAACTATTTGCTCCATACCTTTAAGAGTTTTTAACAGCAAATCTACTTTTTCCATTCTTCTGGAAAACAAAAATTTTTGTCTGAATGTTAAAACTTAAATGTTGCTCGGCTCGGCTCTTCCTCCTCATCTAACAGTCAGAAGACCGTCGCTTATCTTCTTCATCGCAACAATTTGAATATAGTTAGACCCGAAATTTAAGTGTTAAAAGCTAATAGTATGCTAACTCTTAAGAATATCCTCTAACTCCTTTAAACATTTCTCAACCTCTGTTCTTTCAAAATCTATAAATGGTAGGTTTACGCCTCTTTTCTCTAACTCTTTCCTTAACTCCTCTACAAGAATCCCTTGACCTTCAACTTCAACTGTTCTTCCATCTACACCAGTCACTTGAACGGTTTTTACTCCACAGGTTGGACTTGACCGTTTACCTAAAAAACCAACAACTTTAAACCCGTTTTTTAAATAGTTTTTTGTAAGTTCAGCAGCATCTTCAGCTATTTTTCTACAAAAGCTTCTATAATTGGGAGTATCCATCTCCGTTTTTGTTATTCCCTTTCTAACAAAACCATACATAAGCTGTTCTGGACATGGTAACTGGACGATTCCAACTCTATATTTCATTAACAGTTGAACAACTTCATCAATCATAGCTGGCCATATGCTTGGTGTCTTAGGTCCAATACAGATTGAGTTAGAGTTGATAATACAATGTGAAACCAAGATTACACGATTGCTTCTTCCATTCATAACCACAGCTATACACCCTTTTTCAGCTTATGAAGCCAAAATGCTTTTTATGTATTTTAAGGCTTGGTTTGGTTCAAGTATTCCAGCTCTAGTTTCTCTTAGCACCCTCTGGATAGAGGGGTAGGTTAGATGTCTATGCTTCCTATGGATTTCACGTAGCATAGGACAACCATAAGTAAAGCTTGTTCCTGGATGTTTAAACATTTTTGCGATTACTATAGTTTCAGACTTTGTAAGATTTAATGCAGCTAAAACATTAAACCTTAAAACTCCGTTTATAAGATGAGCTGAATAATTTCCTGTCGGAAGCAAATCCCCAAACAAAACTATCGGAACCCCTATTTTCTTAGCGTAGTTGACAACAGTCTCCTCAATAAGTTTTCTACATTTCCCACAAGGATGAGCTTTTCCATTTAACCCATCCTTAAATATTTGTTCAAACCTTTCTTTTTCTCCACTTAAAAACTCAACTGGAATGTTATAGGTTGAAGCTAAATTTTTTATGAGTTTTCTAACCTTTTCAGGTAAAACCCATTTTTCAGGTGCAACTGAAACAACTATAGGGTTTAAGCCAGCCTTTTTTGCAATAATTGTTGTAACCCAACTATCAACACCACCTGAAAAACCGACAACAGCAAGGTTTTCTCTAGAAGCTTTGGCTTCAAAAAACTTCATACCCAAAAAATGTTTAAGCTCATTTTTAAGAAGAGGTATTAGTCTTTTACTAATAACAGCCCTAATTTTCTTGTTTTTTGTTTGAGAACCAAGTTTTCTTAAACGTTCTATCGCCAATTTAACTCTAAACTTTTTAACCAACAAATCTGTTTGAGCTTTAGCGGTAATACCAGCTAAGCCAAGTTTTTTTGCTAAAGTTTTAGAGACAATTCCTCCTGGGCCAAATGTAGCTGACTTATCAGGTCTATCTGCCACAATAACGGTCATAAAATTTTCTTTTTGATTTCGGTAAAACCCTAAAATGTTAGGTGTAACTTCTACTGAGAAGCCAAACTGTTTACGTGTTTCGAAAATAAGTTTTTCAAGAGTCTTAATGTTCATCTTATTTCCCATCTACAAGTTTTATAGACGCATTCTAAAAATGACAATTTATAATTCTGCCTATTAGCCTAATAGTTTAAAAACAAGTTTATATTTTAGACAGTTATAAGATTTTTAGGCTATAGGGGTTTAAGAGTTGAGTAAAAGAGAGCTTCCAACTCCTGAAATAAAATTGTTTGGTAAGTGGAGTTTTGAAGATGTTAAGGTAGAGGACCCTGGGCTTGTTCGATATATATCCCTAAAACCTGTTTTCCTTCCCCATTCTGGAGGAAGACATGAACATCAACGTTTTAAAAAGTCTGAAGTTAACATTGTTGAGAGGCTGGTTAATCAGCTTATGCGTCCAGGAAAAAATGGTGGAAAGAAAGCTAGAGCTATCCAGATAGTTAAAAATGCTTTTGAAATTATTCATCTTAAGACAGGTCAAAACCCAATTCAGGTTCTTGTTAAAGCAATTGAGAATGCTGCTCCATGTGAAGATACAACAAGAATAAGTTATGGTGGAATTGTTTACCATGTTGCTGTTGATGTTTCACCTCAAAGAAGAGTAGACCTAGCCTTAAGATTCATAGCTGATGGTGCAAGAAAAGCTGCATGGAGCAACATAAAAACAATAGATGAATGTTTAGCTGACGAAATTATTCTTGCAGCCCAAAGAGACAGTAGAAGTTATGCAATACAAAAAAGAGATGAACAAGAAAGAATAGCTTTAGCCTCAAGATAAAAACTTTTTTATCTTGTTGGCTTCTGTTTTCTTCCTAAAATAAGCTCTTTTAACGGTACACCGTTTACAGAAATAACCTGATAGCGAACTCCTGGCAGGTCTCCATAAGCTTTTCCTTCAGGTCCACCTATCCCACATATTAAGACTTCATCATGTTCATCAACAAAGTTTAGGGCTCCGTCTCCAGGTAGGAAGGCTGTAACAACCTTTCCATTCTTAATTAGTTGAACACGCACACATTTTCTTATTGCACTGTTAGGCTGTCGGCTTTCAATTCCAACTTTTTCAAGAACAATTCCTCTAGCCATGGGTGCTCCTTCAAGAGGGTCTGCTTTAGCATCTAACCCAAGTACTCTACGCCGATAGTCTGAATCACTCCATCTAAACTTTTTTCTTCTAAGCTTAAG
>CAZAHF010000013.1:0-9439 GCA_964484995.1 uncultured Candidatus Bathyarchaeia archaeon
GTGCTTTCCATGATTAAGGTTTCAACTCTTGGAAAGTTTGTTGTTGAAGCTTCTAAAAGCATTGTACGCATAAACTTAAAGTCTCCAGTATATACGATATTATGTAGTCCTTCTCCTATGTGAAGATGAATAATGCTGGAACCTAAAATATGTCCTGCATTATGAAGGGTTAACCTAATGTCAGGAGCTATATCTGTAACAACACCATACTTTAAAGGTATAGTGTGAAGCACCGCCTCTCTAACATCCTTCTGGTCGTAGGGAGGAGTCCCCCCTTCCCTTGTTATCACATCTAAATAGTCAAGTTGAAGTAAAGCCATAAGGCTTTGAGTAGGCTCAGAACAGTAAACAGGACCGTCATAACCATACTTAAACAGTAAAGGTAAAAGTCCACAGTGGTCTAGATGGGCATGAGAAATAATCACAGCATCTAAACTCTCTAAGTCAAACTCGTTAACATCCAGTCTTGGAAAAGCTTCCTCAGGATTTGTTGAGCCGGGATTTATTCCACAATCAATTAGAACATTGCTTTCTTTTGTTCTTATAAGTAAGGCAGACCTACCAACCTGTTGAAAACCGCCAAGTGGAGTGATAAGAACTTCTTGGGTTTTATAAAAGGTAGCTCTAAAAACTCTCTCTCCAACAGCACGTAAAATTCTTTCTCTTTCTTTAACCTCGCTATGTAAATAATGTCTAATGTGAGCTATTATTTTTGAGGGTATAGGTGGAGCTCTTAAAACTCTTGGACGCCATTTAGTTGTCTTAATAATCTCTTGAAGCATTGAACCGTTTTTACTAATAACTAAACCAGGCTTTTTAGCTTCAATTATAACTTCCCCTAAGGTGGGGTCAAAAAGAATCTGAGTTATTTCAGCTTCAGGATTTACAGTTTTTAAGATGAATTGTCTTGCTTCCTCTTCATTCATTCTTACAGATGGATCACATCTTAACGTAATTCTTTTTCTTATTAAGTTTACAATGTCAGTTACAATATAGCTTTGCTCAAACAGGATTTCAGGTTTTTTTGTATAAATAGCGATTCTTGGCCCTTCAAACTCTATCCTAGTTATTTCAGCTTCTTTTGGAACATGCTGTAGAATAGCCTCTCGAATCTTCTTTTTTGCATTGTTGATACTCAAATTTTCCACAACCCTCAAGCTAAAAAACTTGAATTTAATTTCTGGAGATTTTGACGTTAAAGGTGAAGATAACTAAATTTTTATGAATTTTTCCTTCTCAGCTTCAGTCAACTCTCTATATCCGTCTTTTGTTATAACAGCAACGTCAAAGCTATCTCCACTTGCAGCATCCCTTTTCATAGCTGCAGAAACAGCCTTAACAACTAAAGGTATAGCCTCCTTAACAGTTAAATCTTCCCTATAACCATCCTCAAGAATACCAAAAGCTATAGGTGAACCTGAACCCGTGGCAAAAAACTTTTTTTCCTCAGTTATGCTTCCAAAGGGATCTAAAGAAAAAATATGTGGCCCCTCAGAGTCTACACCAGCAATTATTGCTTGAAGAGTTAGGGGTAAAAGTCTACTTCTAAACAGGAGGTTTGCTGCAAGTCTAGCTATTGCTCCAACAGGTATTGGTCTTTTATAGTTAATCTTAAATAATGCAACATTAGCCTTTAAAACATCAACAACATTTTGAGCATCAGCAACAACACCAGCTATAGTTATTGCTAGATGGTCATCAAGCTTGTAAACTTTTTTTCCACGTTTATGAGCCACAAAATACCCCATAGTAACTCTTGTGTCTGTTGCTAAGGCAATACCATCCTTACAAACAATTCCTACGGTGGTTGTGCCTTTATAATACAGTTCTTGTTCATGTTTATATGGATTAAACATAGTTACCCTCAACCGTAGAAACCACTAAACCTCTCATATCCCACTCAAGAAGAAATGGTTAAAGAGTTACATTTTCTCAAGATATTAACTAACTTAAAAACATTTCTAAAGAGTTGGGGAAGACTTGAAAGGAAAACTTACGTTTATTCAGCTAAAAAAAGCAAAGGAAGGTTTTATGTTTGTTTATGAAGGATTATCTAAAGACTGTGAAAACTGTACCTACCAAAAAGTCTGCCATAACCTAGAAGCAAAAAAAGTTTATGTTGTCGTAGGTTTAAGAGAAAAAGAGGTTACATGTAAATCTTCAGGTGAAAAACTTAAACTTGTTGAGGTAAAACCAGCGGAGATTAGGGTGGCATTAGAACCAAAATACGCGTTTGAAGCTGCAATTATAGAGTTTAAGCCTCAACTATGTAAAAACATAGAATGTAAATGGTTTGATGAATGTGTTCCTCATATTCTAGCTCCCAATAGGAAATATAAGATAGTAAGAGTTGGGGAGAAGTTTATTTGCCCTCAGACTGGGAAGAAGCTTGTTCAGGTTTTTCTTTTTCCATTTGAGAACCCTTAACCTCCTTTCTTGCATATCTATCAATAAAGACAATAGTTTCTATGTCAGCAAAAAACCTCTGAATATCAGAGGCAATACCTCTCTTTACAGGTTGAAGTCTATCTAATGATAAGGCTTCTTCAGGCATCTTAATTGTAACGGTTTTCTCTGAAAATTCAAGCTCAAATTTTTCAGGAGGGATGTTTGGTATCCTTCTATGAATTAACGCTTTAATTTTTTCCTCCGGTGTTTGAAGAAGCTTCTTAACCTCCACCTCGTAGATGAGGGTTTTTCCTGCAAGTGGCGGGTTAAAATCAACCTGAACTCTTCCAGCACCTACACTTCTAACAACTGCAAGTTTACCGTCTATTTCAACCTCTAAACCGGGGTAGGGTGTAATTTTTTGTTGTTGAAATTTTCTAAGAGGCACAACCTTAATTTTAGAGGGATCCCTCAAACCAAATGCTTTTTCAGGTGGTACTTCAATAACCGCTTTTTTTCCTACCTCTAAACCAGTAAGCTTCTCGTCTAAACCCTTTAAAACCCAACCTTCACCAACAACAACAAGCATAGGTTCATAAATAAAGTTCTCTCTAAATATTCCGTTTTGTTTAGCAACCTCAGCAAGACTTGTATCAAAAACAGTATTTGTCTCCTTGATTTTTGCAACATAATCCATTAAGATGAAATCTCCTTTGTTTATCAAAGCCATATTCCATCCCGTAAACTATATGTCTAAAGTTAACTTTTATCCTTTAAAATCCTAAATCATTATTAAGTTTTTGGTTTTTCTCCTTTTACTTAACCAACAGTAAGTTAACAGGGTCTTTTTCTCCTTTAGCATGTTTAATGTGAATTATTTTTCTTTCAAAATTAACATCCTGCCATTTTAAGTTTCTTGCCTCACTCAAATGCAAACCAGCATAGTAGAGTAAAGCCGAAAACAACTTCATGTTTTATATTAGTTGTAACTTCGAAAAGCTTTTGAATTTATATTTATAATTAGACTTTATGATAAAAACAAAATACAAAATGAATCTTAAGATAGGGATTTTATTTGGGATTGTAGGGTTCGTTCTAGCTCTTTTATTTTGGTATTTAACAACAGGTACATTTGATTGGAGATTTCCTACTGTAATAGGAGTTGGATCTTTTAGTGGAGGAGTTTTAGTGTCAATATTAAGAGGATTGTACAAGACTGGCGAAGAGAGGAAGGCAAATCTGGTTATGTCAATTATTATTGGTTTGTTAATGATTTCACAGATATATTCACTTGTAACGGGACAAATAAAAGGTCCAACATGGAGAATGATTTCAATAGGTACTATCATAATTGGATCTGTTTTTGTTGGGTATGTTATAATTTCATCGCTTATAAAAAAGAACAGAGAAGAGACAAGAAGGATAAATGATGGGCTGGCACATTCTTAATTAAAAACGCTCATGGCAAACTCTTCATTGCTAATGCTCCTTGTCCTCGCTTTACTGAAGAATATAACAGCGGATAAACGGACTCATAAACGCTATCGCTATTCGCCCCAAATTGAGCCTTCAACTCAACTTCGTTTATCCACAACATATTGTACCAGAGTAAGTTAACAGAGTGGTTTTATCTAGGAGAGGAGTACAACAAAGATTTTTTAAAATTTGAAGGTCTTTAAAGAATTTGTAGAGTATTCTTAAGTTTAAAACATTGACCTCTACAAGATTAAGGGAAAAATGAAAAAAGTTGCGGCTTTCTCACCATCCCATATAACCGGGATATTCATGGTGAAGGATAACTGTAAAAACCCTAGGTTAAGAGGCTCTCTAGGGGCTGGTGTTTCACTTAAGAAAGGGGTTTATACTACTGTGGAGGTTGAGAAAAACCATAAGTGGACTGTGAAGACATACGTAAACGGGAAACTAGTATCTGGTAGGGAAGCTGCTGTCTCCTTGGCAACCTTAAAAGAGTTTTTTAAGTTGGCATCGCCCCACAAAATTCTTGTAAACCATGAGATTGGGGTTCCTATTAGCTCTGGATATGGTGTTAGTGGTGCTTGTGCTTTAAGTCTTTCTTTAGCTTTAAATGAAGCCTTAAATAGTGGGTTGTCGAAGGTAGAGGCAGCTCAGATAGCTCATATTGCTGAGATAAAATGTAAGACAGGTTTAGGAACAGTTTTAGCTGAGAGTTTTGGTGGTGTTGAGATAAGAGTTAAAGCTGGTGCTCCAGGTGTAGGCTCAGTAAAAAGAATAGAAAACACAGAAAACTTTAAGGTTGTATCTTTATGTTTTGGAAAGCTTCCAACAAAAAAGTTTCTTATAAACAAAAAGTTTAGAAAAAAGGTAAACATTATTGGGGGAAGACTTCTAAAACGGGTGATTGAAAAACCTTCAGTAGATAATTTAATGTTTGTGTCTCGGAAATTTGCTGATAAACTAAGCCTCTATACACCAAAACTAAGAAAAATTTTAGATTTACTAGGTTTTCAGGATTCCAGACCTTTTACCATGAATATGTTTGGTGAAGCTGTTTTTACACTAATTGAGGAGGAGAAGCTGAACAGGCTGATTAAAACAATTCAAGCTTACCAAAATTTTGGTGGACAACTTATAGTTTCTGAAATTGATATGTTGGGGGCAAGACTTATTGAGTAAAACCAAGTTTCATGTTTCAAAAAATCATCCAAGAGCAGAATCTTTAATGGTACGTGAGAAGCTTGTTGAAGCATTTGAAAAGGGGATTGTTGTACCAGCAGGGCTAATAGCTCATGGTAGAGGAGAATGCTTCGACTATCTAATAGGAGAAAAAACTCAGCTGTTTGCATTTGAAGCTGAAAAAGCAGCAGTAGCTACCCTTCTTCTCTCAACTCACCCTATAATCTCTGTAAACGGGAATACTGCAGCTTTATGTGCAAAGGAAATAGTTGAGCTTTCAAGTTTGGTTAATGCAAAAGTTGAGGTAAACCTGTTTTATAGGTCTTTAAAAAGGGAAAGGTTAATAGCTAAAACTTTAAAAAAACATGGATTAACTAAAGTTTTTGGTGTTGGAAAACAGGCAACCAAAATTATTCCCTCTATTAACAGTTTAAGATGTAGAGTTGACCCTGAAGGTATATTTTCTGCAGACACAGTTTTACTTGGTATTGAGGATGGAGATAGAACTTCTGCTCTTAGAAAAGCTGGTAAAAGGGTTATAGCTATAGATTTAAATCCATTTTCCAGAACAGCTGTTTGGGCTTCAATAACCATAGTTGATAATGTTACACGTGCATTTCCAAACATGATTAAGCTAGCTAAAGACCTAAGAAACAGAAATAAAAAAGAGCTTGAGGAAATAGTGGAAAACTATGATAATGATAAAACGCTTAAAAATGCTGTCCAATTTATAAATTTAAGGCTAAAAAATCTATGTCAAGAAAAAGTTTTTGGTTACAGCCTTGTAGGAGAAGAGATTCAGAGAATAGTTTTACAAAAGGTTTGATTTTGGTGTTTTTATGAATGTAAAAAAGCCGAAGCTTCAAGTTGCCTTAGATTTTACTGACCTACATCGAGCTATAAAAGTTGTAGAGGAAGCTGTTAAAGGTGGAGTTGACTGGATAGAGGTTGGTACACCCTTAATTAAAAGTGAAGGTTTAGATGCTGTTAGAAAAATAAAGAAGATGTTTTCCAGCTATACAGTTTTAGCTGACATGAAAACTGTTGATACTGGTTCTGTTGAGGTTGAAATGGCTGCTAAAGCCGGAGCGGACATAGTTATAATCTTAGGTGTTTCAGACGATAGCACTGTGAAAGAGGCTGTTGAGGCTGGGAAAAGATATGGTGCAAAGATTATGGTTGATTTGCTTGGTGTTGAGGATCCTGTTTCAAGGTCTGTTGAACTTGAAAAGCTTGGAGTAGATTATGTTTGTGTTCATGTTGGGATAGACCAGCAGATGAAAGGTGTTAACCCGCTTGAAATACTTAAACAGGTGGTTGAAGTTGTAAGAATTCCTGTGGCTGTTGCTGGTGGAATAAACAGTGAAACAGCAGCTAAGGCTGTTGAAGCTGGGGCAGATATAGTTATTGTTGGTGGAGCTATAACCAAAGCTGAAAATGCTGAGGAGGCTACAAAAATAATAAAAAGGGCTATGGAGACAAAAATTCCCATCAAAACAGCTCTTTATAAAAAGTATGGTGAAGAAGACCTTTACAAGGTTTTTATGGAGGTTTCAACTCCAAACATTTCTGACGCTATGCATAGAAAAGGTGAAATGGCTGGGATAAGACCTATCGTAAGTGGGGTTAAGGCTGCTGGAAAAGCCTTAACTGTTCGAACTTATCCTGGAGATTGGGCTAAACCAGTAGAGTCTGTAGACCTTGCTGAACCTGGAACCGTAATAGTTATTGATGCTGGTGGTGGTGGAAAGGCTGTTTGGGGTGAGCTTGCAACTTGGAGTTGTGTTCAGAAAGGTGTGAGTGGTGTTGTGGTTGATGGAGCTGTTAGAGATATTGATGTTATTAGGGATTTAAGATTTCCTGTTTTTGCAAAAACAGTTAATCCGACAGCTGGAGATCCTAAAGGATTTGGAGAAATTAATGTTGAAATTATTTGTGGAGGAGTAAAGGTACGGCCTGGAGACTGGATTATTGCAGATGATAATGGTGTTGTGGTTGTTCCAAAAGAGGATGCTGTAGAAATAGCTAATAGAGCTAAAGACGTTTATGAGAAGGAGCAAAGAATTCGAGCTGAAATAAAAAGAGGAAGTACACTTTCACAAGTTCTAAAACTAAAAAAATGGGAAAAAATTGTTGGGTGAAACCTGAAAAGATGAAGATTTTAATTATGGGTGCTGGAGCTATAGGAAGCCTATTTGGAGGCTTACTTGCAGAAAACGGAAATGATGTTATACTTGTTGGTAGACAAAGCCATATGAGGCGTGTTCAAGAAAGTGGCTTAAAAATTGAAGGTTTGCTAAATAAGCAAATCTTTAAAAATCTTAAAGCTGAGGTAAACTTAACCAATTTTTTGAAAGAAGAGTTTGACCTAATCCTTTTAACTGTTAAGGCTTATGACACAAAACAGGCTTCAACACAGATAAAAAAACTAGTAGAAAAGAAAACTATGGTTGTATGTCTTCAGAACGGGTTAGGGGTTGAGGATGAGGCGTCTGAAGTGTTAGGTAAAACTCATGTCTTAAGGGCTGTAACTTTTTGTGGTGCATATTTGGATAAGCCAGGAACAGTGAGATGTACAGGGTTTGGGGAAACCTTCATAGGTGAACCTTACTATCAAAATCTGAGAGAGGAAACCATAAAAATAGCTAAAACATTTGAGGAGGCAGGCTTTCCAACAAAGATTTCAGCTAACATTCATGAAACAGTATGGACTAAAACTCTTGTTAATGTTGGAATAAACCCTTATGGTGCTTTAACCAGAAAAAGAAACGGGGAACTCATAGAAAACAGGGAGATAAAAGAATTAATGGTTAGTACTGTTAGGGAAGGCGTGGATGTTGCTGAAAAGGTTGGGGTTAACTTTAAAGAAGACCCTGTTGACCTGATGCTTAAAACAGCAGAAGCAACAGCAAAAAACCTAAATTCTATGCTTCAAGACCTCTTAAGAGGCAAGAAAACAGAGATAGATTATCTAAACGGTGCGATTGTAAAGCTTGGTGAAAAATTTGGGGTTCCCACACCCTTAAACAGGCTTTTAACGGTTTTAATTAAAACTTTAGAAAAAGATTTTAGGGAAAATCCTATGGTAGGAACTGGTAGGAACAGTTACTACCAGTTTAAATTTCTTAAAAATATGGTGTGAGGAAGGAGTTTGTTTTGGAGTTTAAACATCCTTCAAAGGATATTGTAGGCTCAAAGGGGGATGAGCTTAAAGGTAAAAAGATTGCTTTATGTATAACTGGAAGTGTTGCTGCTGCTCAGTCACCAAAAATTGCAAGAGAACTTATGAGATATGGTGCTGAGGTTTACCCTGTTTTTTCACCTATGGCTCAAAAAATAATTCATCCAAACCTTATGGAGTGGGCTACAGGAAATAAGCCAATCCTAGAAATGGATGGAAGAATAGACTTTATCTCTCTTGCTGAAAGCCCAAACAGGGTGGATTTAGTTTTAATAGCTCCAGCAACAGCTAACACAATAGCTAAACTGGCGTCAGGAATAAACGATACACCAGTAACAGCAGTAACAATAGCTGCACATGGTTCAGGAGTTCCTGTTTTAATAGCTCCTGCTATGCATAAAAGCCTCTATGATTATCCTGCAACCCAGGAAAACATAAGAAAACTTGAAAGTTGGGGTTATGAGTTTATTCAGCCAAGAATTGAGGAGGGAAAAGCAAAATTTGCTGAGGTTGAGGAGATAGTTAAAACCGTAATTTCAAAGTTTACAGAAAAAACTATGGTTGGCTTAAAAGTTTTGGTGACAGCTGGACCAACCTACGAGTATATAGACCCTATAAGGGTTATAACAAATAAAAGCTCTGGAAAAATGGGGATAGCTATAGCTAAAGAAGCCAAAAAGAAGGGTGCTGATGTTACACTTGTCTATGGTCCTGGAACAGAAAAACCGCCAAGTAACATTAAAACAGTAATGGTTGAGACGGGTAAAGATATGTTTAATGCTGTTATCTCCAAGCTAAAAAAAGATTTTTATAATGTTTTGATTGCTGCTGGAGCTGTTGCAGATTTTACACCAGAAAACGTTTTTAGCCAAAAAATATCTACAGACAAAATTTCAGAGCTGGTTTTAACGTTAAAACCTACAAAAAAAATAATTGAGGAAGCAAAAAAAGTCAGCCCTAAAACTTTTGTTGTTGGATTTAAAGCTGAATATAACTTGTCAGATGAAGAGCTTATTAATAGAGCCTATGAAAGACTTATAAAGTCAGGGGTTGACTTGATGGTGGCTAATGATGTTGGAAGAAAAAATGTTGGTTTTAGATGTGAGACAAACGAGGTTTTTATTGTTGACAAAGACAAAAATGTTACAAAAGTTTCTTTAGCAGAAAAAAATATTGTTGCAAGAAAAATTTTAGATTTTATCCTTAGTAAAATGA
>CAZAHF010000013.1:9449-21218 GCA_964484995.1 uncultured Candidatus Bathyarchaeia archaeon
CTTAAATCCTGAAAAAATCTTTTCAATTTTTGATTCAATTTCTTCTGTTTTTATGTTTAGACTGTAGCCAAGTTTAACCAAGCTTTCAAGGATGCTTTTAACAGTCCTTAAAACTTCTGGTTTTGAAACAATCCCCATACTACCAATCCTAAAAGTTTTTCCTTTAAGTTTTCCACTCCCACCAGCAACAACAACACCATATTCCTCCTTTAAAATTCTTCTAAATTCTTTGTCGTTTATGTTTGGTGGAAGCCATGGAACAATAACCGTGTTAGACCTAACATTCCCATGAGCAACAGTATCCAAACCCATAGCTTCAAAAGCCGTATAAAAGGCCTGAGCACAAACCCTATGTCTTTGAATTCTATTTTCTAATCCCTCCTCTTTTAACACCCTTAAAGCCTCATCAAGCGCATAGTAAAGTGGAAGAACAGGTGTAAACGGTGTTTCAAGTTTTCCCTTAAACTCCCTCCACATTAAAAGATCATGGTAGAAAGGTCTAAACCTGTTTTTTTCAGCCGCCTCATAAGCTTTTTCACTTATAGAAACCATAGCTAAACCTGGGGGGCATGCAAAACATTTTTGGCTTCCCGCAATACAAACATCAACATTCCACTCATCAACCGGTAGTTTATCTCCAAGCAGAACAGAGATAGCGTCAACAATCAAAAGTATACCATGTTTCTTTGTTAGTTTCCCAATTTCTGGTAAATCTCTTAAAGTTGCTCCTGTTGAAGTTTCATTGTAGACTAAGGCTATAGCTTTAACATCTTTTTCAGTTTCTAAAACAGTTTTAATTTCTTCAACACTACAAACAGAACCCCATTCACTTCTAACCTCTATAGGAACTCCACCAAAACGGATAATCTCTTCTTTAAGTCTTTCACTAAAAAGACCGTTTACAGGAACAATAACCTTGTCACCTTTACCTATAAGGTTTCCAACAGCAAACTCAACACCACCAGTCCCTGAACATGTTAAGGGGAAAACATCATTCTTAGTTTGAAAAGCATACTTTAGATTCTCCAGAATATCTCTATAAAGAACTCTAAACTCTTCATCTCTATGGTTTATCATTGGTTTAAACATAGCCTTCATTATTCTTGGTGGAACATTTGTCGGGCCTGGAATCATCAGCAATAACTCCTTTATCTCCACAAACCCCCACCTTAAACTTGAAATCTAAAGTATTCCTTTTAATATGATAAAGGTTTTGATGAACTATGCCTAAAAAACCTATAATAACCTTACTAACAGATTTTGGCTTAGAGGACACCTATGTTGCTGAAATGAAAGCTGTTATCCTCTCAATTTGCCCAAACGCCACCCTAGTAGACTTAACTCATAACATAGAACCTTACAACATAAGGATGGGAGCCTATCTTTTAGCAAGGTCTGCTGAACAATTTCCGGAAGGAACAGTTCATCTAGCTGTGGTAGATCCGGGAGTTGGCGGTCCAAGAAAACCCTTAATTATTGAAACCAACTCCGCCTTTTTTGTTGGACCTGATAACGGCCTTCTAGTTTTAGCTGCAGAAAAGCTTGGAATAAGCCATGTTTATGAGATAACAAATAGGGCGTATATGAGAAAAGAAGTTTCAAATGTTTTTCATGGGAGAGATATTTTTGCACCGGCTGCGGCATACCTTGCATTAGGTGTTCCAGCAAAAGAGTTTGGGGAAGAAATTTTTGATTATGTAAAGCCATCTTACACGAAACCAAAAATTTTTAGGGATAAGATTGTGGGTGAAGTAATCCATATAGACCATTTTGGAAACATTATAACAAACATAACAAAAAAACAGTTAAACATGAAAGGGATAGATTACGGTAAAAGCTTTTCTATAATCTTCAAAAACCGAAAACCAGTTAAAGTTAAACTTTTAGAATCCTATTCTAAGGCTAAAAAGAGAGAACTTCTTACAATTGTTGGAAGTGGAGGATTTATAGAAGTTTCAGCAAATATGGCTAATGCATCAAAAATTTTAAACGTAAAACCTGGAACAAAAGTTACTTTTAACTTTTCTTCTTAAAAGGATTATCTGTTTTAGCTAAATCTCTAATTCTTTCAACACCTCTAATTTGCTTTATAAACTTAGCAACACTTCTAGGAACAAGCTCCTCCCAATTCTCACCACTTAAAATTTTTTCTCTTACATTTGTTGCATTATAAGACTCCCTTTTCTCATAGGGAATTCCTTCCACCCTAAAACCTGCTTCAATAAAAAGTTCTCTGCTTAAAGGGTCGTTAGTAAAAACAATGTTAAAACGTGGTGTGTATGCAACAACCTGTGCAACCCATAAACTATGAATTCTTGTGTCTGGAATTGGAATTATAGAGTAAACGTTTCTATCAACCTTATATTCGTCTAAACCAAGCCTAAGCATAGTAAACCTTTCTCCAGCTGTAAAAGGGTTTTCAAGCTCATGGCTAAACTGAGCGCTTCCAATACCGATAATAAGCTCCTCTACCTTGCTTAAAGCATAGGTTATTGCATGAATATGCCCTTTATGAACAGGCTGAAATCTTCCAATGTAAAAGCCAACCTTGTTTTTATTCAACAATCACACTTCCAATTAACCCTTAACCTATCACCTAAACATCTACAAAAACTTGTTTTTTAAACCTATCCCTTCACATGTTATAGTTGCAGGCTTATCTTTTTCACCCTCAACATTAAACCTAGAACCTAAAATTTGTTTACAAACCTCAATTGAAGTTAAGGTATGAAGTGTAAGTTTACCAGTATAAAAACTTGAAACACCATCAGCTAAGCTAACCCAAACTATAAGCTGATCTGCCAAATGAAAATCAACCCAAGCATTCTCTTTTAACTGTTGAAGAAGACTTAAAGCTGCCTCCTCCCCAACTTTTTCAGCAGGTTTACCAAGCTCACCTAAACTATCAGCCCCCATCCTCCACCCATCCTCTAATTCAGCAACAAGAATAATTCCACAACCAGGGTCAAGCGAACATTTAGCATGTCCTGCCTGAAGACTTTCAATCCCTATTTGCACATCCTCAAATCCACTGTTTTTTAGAAGATTCTCAGCACTTTTAGCCATCCTTCTGGTAATATGGTCTGGTAACCTACAACTATAAGCTAAACCCCAAACTCTTAAAACCTTAGGTTTACCTGTTAACCTTAATGGTTTCAGACTTTTAACAGGATTAAGATAAGCTCTAACAATTCCACCACCCTTAGGATAAAAACCTCTCCTAACTAGGGAAACAGACCCCTCAAAACCCATCTTTTTAAGAGCTGGAAAGAAGACATGCTGCATATATTCAATAGGTGGAGCCCACTGATTGTTTGTTCCACCCTTAATTTCAACAAAAACCTTTTCAGGGGCATAAGCAGCAACAGGGGTTAAGGCTTGAAGAACAAGTGTAACACTACCTGCAGTTCCAACATCAAAATTAAAACCACCACCTTTAATAGTTTGAGGTGTAAACCTTACTTCTTTAGAACCAACCTTTAATCCCTCAACCTTAGCATCAACAAGACTAGCAACAGCCTTTATAGCAGTTAAATGTTGCATTCTAAGCCCAGGAGGACTACGTTTTGCTCTAACATTAAAAATCCTTAAAGGTTTACCTGTTAAAGCTGAAAGAGCAGTTGAAGTACGGAGAATCTGACCTCCTCCCTCTAAAATACTTCCATCAATTTCAATTTCTCCCAAAACCAGCAGCCTCCAACAACAATAACTTAACCTACAGTTTTTATGGTTAGAAGACTAAAAATTTTCCATAAAAATCTATCTTTTAATTCTGAGCTTTTATTGTGGAAATCTTTATGTATTAATTGGAGAAACTTAACTCATAAGGTTTTAGTCAAAGGTTTGTGAGGGAGAGAATATTTGGCTGAGGCGAAAACAAGACAGGTTGTTAAACCAAAAATTTTTGGAAGTCTTTTAGCTGAAGTTATAAGAAAAGATATTTGTTCTGGTTGTGGAGCATGTGTTTCTGTTTGTCCTGTTGGAGTAGTTACTATGAAAAGTGTTCCAGGGAAGGATGAACAGCCAACACTTATTGGTAAATGTATTTTATGTGAATACTGTTATAATCAGTGTCCCTGGACAGAGCCTAAACCTTCTGAGGTTGATGTTTTTGGTAGGTCTAGATATGAAAAAGAGGAGCTTGGTGTTGTTTTAGCCAGCTACTCTGCAAGATCAAAAAAAGAGGAAATCTTAAAGGTTGCTTCTGACGGTGGTGTTGTAACAAGTCTTCTGGTTTACATGTTTGAAAACGGTTTTATTGACTGTGCTGTTGTCTCATGTTTAAGCAAAGAAGAACCATTAAAACCTAAGCCAAAAGTTGTTTTAAGCCCTGAAGAGCTGTTAGAGTGTGCTGGTACAAGATATACTGTAAGTCCAACTCTTATAGGTTTAGGTTCAGCTGTTGATGAGTATGGTAAGGAAAGAGTTGCTGTTGTAGGTACCCCATGCCAAATCCGAGCCATCCGAAAAATGCAGTATTCTCCACATGGAGCTTTAAAATACGGTTCAAAAGTCTTCTTAGCTATTGGCTTATTCTGTATGGAGAGCTTTTATTATGATAAGCTAATTAAAGAATATCTTCCACAAAAAACAGATTTAGGTAAGGTTTCAAGGTTTTCTATTAGAAAAGGCAGATTTATTGTTGAAGCAGAAGGAAAACGTGTTGTTGATGTTCACCTAGATGAGGTACGGCCTTATGTTAGAGGCTCATGCCATATATGCACAGATTTTACCTCCGAGCTAGCTGATGTTTCTGTTGGAAGTGTCGGCTCCCCCGACGGCTGGTCAACTGTTCTCCTCAGAACAGAAAAGGCAAAACGTATCTTTGAGGATGCTGTAAACACAGGATACATAGAATGTAAACCTCTAGACCAAGTTAAACCAGGGAAGGTCTCCGTAGTAAAACTTTCTAACCTTAAAAAAGAAAAATCCAGCCATCCAACTAAAGCCTAAAATTTTATCTAGAACACCCAAAAAGATATCCATATTTTATCTAAGCTATCCTACTACATCCGCCTCCTAGAGGATAATCTGTTCTTGGTTATCTTAAGCGTAAATAATTTAAATACAAAGTTGGTTTAAGGATAGTTTAAACCAGAAATATTGGGTTAAATGCGCGGTAAAATAGGTTTTATTGGTTGTGGAGGTTAGGATAGTAAAATGCTACCCTATGCACCAATTTTAGTTTGGGTTATTCCACTTATAGCAGCAGTTTTAATGCCTTTAGCTTCACTTCACCCTAAAGTTAGAGACATATTTCCCGTTATCATAGGTTTTGTAGTAGCAGTTTTTGCTGCTTCTATGCTTCCAGACGTGCTTCATGGTCCACCATACCCAAACCCATACATTAATTGGGTTTCTATTCCAGGTCTCTTTAATATTCAAATTGGAAGTTTAGTTGACCCGTTAAGTGTTTTTATGTGTAACATTGTAACCTGGATAGGTGCCTTAATACTTCTCTACTCGCTTGGATATATGGCTGGAGATGAAAGCCTACCAAGATACTGGTTTTTCATGCTACTCTTTATAGGTTCAATGGTTGGCCTAGTTTTAGCAGACAACTTTCTATCCTTATACATATTCTGGGAGATGGTTGGCTTATGTTCCTATGCTCTTATAGGTTTCTGGTATAAACGTCCAGAAGCAAGAAAAGCTGGAATGAAAGCCTTCATAGTTACAAGAGTTGGAGACTGTTTTATGCTTGTAGGTGTAATCCTAATCTACCTTAACGTTGGAAGCTTTAGCTTTGCAGCGCTTGAGTCGGCCTTAAAAACTGAGTGGGTTAAACCAGTCTTCTCTATAATTCCAATTCTGCTTCTTGGTGGTGCTATCGGTAAATCAGCTCAACTTCCACTTCACACATGGCTTCCAGACGCTATGGAAGGCCCAACAACAGTTAGCGCCTTAATCCACGCAGCAACAATGGTTAAAGCTGGAGTCTACCTTATGGCTAGAACTCATCTAATTTACATGAATTTTGCTCCAGAAGCATGGCTTAACGCATTAGTATGGGTTGGAGCAGCAACAGCCTTAGTTTCTGCAACAGCAGGACTTGCAGCTGTAGACCTTAAACGTGTTTGGGCATACTCAACCATAAGCCAACTAGGCTACATGATGTCTACTCTTGGTCTTGCTGTTGGTGTTGGTGTGTTTGTAAGCCAATTCCATCTTATGAGTCATGCTGTGTTTAAGGCTCTTCTCTTTCTTACTGCTGGTCTAATCATCCATGAGCTTGGAGGTATGAGAGATATGAGAAACTATGGTGGTTTAAGAAAGGATATGCCAATAACATTTTATACATGTCTTTTTGGTGTTCTTGCTTTAAGTGGAATAGCACCATTTAACGGTTTTTGGTCTAAAGACCTAATATTTAAAACAGCTTTAGAAACAGGACACTTTTGGGCTTTTACAGTCTTATACATAACAGCAATAATAACAATTGCATATTCGTTTAGAGCATTATTTTTAACGTTCTTTGGGGAAAAATCTGAGTATGCTAAAAAGTTCCATATCCATGAGCCTAAAGTTATGATTATACCTTTAATAATTCTTGCAGCTCTAACAGTTGTAACAGGCTTCTTTGAACATGAATTCGCTGAGTTTATGGGTATCCATACAGACGGTGTTGGTGGAATAGACCCTGTTGTTTTAGGTTTGTCGGTTGTAGCGTGGGTTATAGGTATAACACCAGCCTACTACATATACATTAAAAGAAAACCTTCCCCAGAAATCTTTGGTAGAGGAGTTTGGGGGTCAATCCAAAAAATGCTGTTTGAATGCTACTATATTGACAAGTTCTATTATCTAGTTTTTGTCGATAAGCTTACAGCTGGAATCCAAAAGTTTAGAAGAACTCATCCTGGAATACTAAACTTTAACCTATGTGGAATTATAGGAGGCTTCCTTGTTCTCCTACTTCTTATCCTTCTTTTAACAGTTTAAACCTTCAACCAAAACCTTCAGAATCTTATGAATGCCCCTAATACTAAACCAACACCGATTAAGCTTATACCCGTTAAAATAATTAGAACATTAAAAGCAAGAGCTGGAACAATCCCTCCAACATCATCATAGTTTTTTAATGTTATGTATGATGCCTTATAGCTTAACCATCCAGTTGCGAGAAGAAGAAGACATGTTAAAGGCAAAATTTTAAGCCCAACAAAAAGAACAACCAAAAAATACAGAAAAATTAAAAGAGCAACATAAAGCCTTGAAGCTTTTCTTCTTCCAAGTAAAATTACAAGATGTCTTCTACCAGCCATCCTATCCGCTTCAACATCTGGAAATTCGTTTAGGAAGAGAAGAAGCCCAACCAGTATACTTACCAATATAAAAACAGCAAATCCTGCTAAACCTACATCTCCATATTGGGTAAGAGCTGCACCCAACACTATAAAACCATAGTTTGTTCCAGCAATAATCTCACTTAAAGCTGGAAAACGTGAAAGATACGCTGTATAAAAGTAGATTGAAACTGCACCATAAAGCACTATTGGTAAAAGAGACCAGAAAAATATTCTTAGAAAGTAAACTCCAACTAACGCAGCTCCAATAAAGCATAAAGCCCCTGTGTAAAAAGCTGTGGAAGGCTTTATTTGACCGTCAACAATAAGATTTATTCCTCCACTAAAAGGAGTTTTTGGTGTATACTTGTCAACTCCAAGTTTATAGTCAAAATAATTGTTAAAAACGTTTACAGCCATATGAGCTAACAAAGCACCAACCAAACATAAAACAGCATTTAAAACATTAACCGTATAATGCTCATAAAAACTTACAGCTAAACCAGCAAAAACCGTTACAACGGTTAAAACTAGAAAGTTAGCTCTTAAAAGCTGTAGCCATTTACTAGCTGAATCCGTCAAGGTAAACACCCCAATTACAGCATCAAACAAGAGTAAGTTTTTACCTTACATAAGGTAAAATTTTACCTAAACATAAAACTAACTGTTAAGAGGTTCACTGGTTGGAAGACCTCGTACTTCTTCATCCACCAACCATCCATAACTTTAGAGAAAAAACTGTTGTGTTAGGCCCAATAAGCGATGTTGTACCCTCTTCACCAGTTTTTGAATCCTACCCCATAGGTTTTTTAAGCATTTTAAGTTTTCTTAGTAAACACGGCTATAAGGTAAAAATTTTAAATGTAGCCTTAAAAATGCTTTTAAACAAAAATTTTAACCTCCAAAAAAAGTTAAAGTCTCTTAATCCTATAGCTTTTGGAATAGACCTTCATTGGCTTCCACATGTTGAGGGAAGCCTAGAACTTGCAAAAACAGTTAAAACAATCCATCCAGATAAGCCTATTATTTTTGGAGGTGTATCTGCCTCTTATTACCATCTAGAACTAATAAAAAATTATCCGTATATCGACTTTGTTATGCGTGGTGACACTGTTGAGGAACCATTATTAAAACTGGTTGAATGTTTAGAAAAAGGGAAACAACCTGAAAACATCCCAAACTTAACATGGAAAACAGAAGATGGTAAAGTAAAAATAAACCCGCTAAGTTTTGTTCCAGAAAACCTAGACAACTATATGATGGATTATGGTTTAGTGATTAAGACTGCAGCAAAAGACCTAGATCCAACAGCCTACCTCCATTATAAAGACTGGTTTAAGTATCCTATGGCCGCAGTTTTACCTCTAAAAGGATGCACCTACAACTGTGTAACCTGCGGAGGATCCAGATTTGCTTATAAAAACATCTGTAATAGGCTTAAAACAGCACTAAAAAAACCAGAAACACTTGCTGAGGAAATCAGAATAATAAGTGAATATATAAAAGGCGCTATTTTTATCCTAAACGACCTTAGAATTTGTGGAGAAAAATATGTAGAAAAACTATTTACAATCCTTAAAAATGAAAAAATTGATAATCCCCTGGTTGTTGAGCTTTTTAAACCAGCAGATAAAAAGTTTCTTGAAGACCTAATAAGGGTTTCACCAGATGCAAGCGTAGAAATTTCGCCTGAATCACATGATGAAAAAATACGTAAAAGTTTTGGAAGAACCTATGGAAACCTTGAACTTGAAAAAACATTAGATTTTCTCTGCCAGTTAGGCTTTAAAAGAGTTGATGTCTTTTTTATGATAGGCCTGCCTGAACAAGACCAAACATCTGTAATTAAAACCATCCATTACACGGAGAAGCTTCTTAAACTTTTCAAAAACAAAAAAACAACTCTTCACCCTTTCATAGCTCCTTTAGCCCCATTTTTGGATCCTGGAAGCCTTGTTTTTGAGAATCCTGAAGCTTACGGTTATAAACTATTTTACAGGACTCTTTGGGAACATTTTGAAGCCTTAAAAAAGCCTAGCTGGAAGTATTTTCTAAACTATGAAACTAGGTGGCTGTCAAGAGATGAAATAGTAAAAATCACCTATAAAGCTGCTAACCTACTTAACAAGGTTAAGCTAAAGTATGGGCTTGTTGATAAAGACGAAGCTGACACAATGTCTGAGAAGCTAAGAATTGCTGAAGAAACAACCTTAAAAATTGATGAAATACTTGAAAAGTTTAAGGGTGAAGAGTTAGAAGCCAACCTATCAAAGTTAAAAAGTGAGGTTGAAAAAGCCTATGAGGGTTTCTTATGCTCTAAAAAAGAACTCTTAACATGGCCTTTAACTCCTAGTTTGGGTGTAAGACTGAGAATTATAAGTGTGTTGGCCAAAAATTATCTAAAAGAATTCCTAAAAATTTAAGGTTTTTCTCCTTTTAAAACGATTTCAATAAATTTTGAGTCCTCCTTAATAAATTCACTTAAAAAGCATAATATAACTCTATAAAAGACAACCTCTTTTTCATGTTTTTCCACACATTCATGTAGGTCTGAAACCCATACACCCAAATGTTTTGATAAAAACTCCTTTTCAGCCTTCAGATAACGATAAGCCTCTCCCTTATCATTGTTTTTCCAAGCTTCAGCCTCCCTACAAACCAAGAAATACATAAACTCCAATTCTACAGCTATGTGGTCTGGAGGCTCGTTAAAGTCTTCCACCAAACCTAAACTAAACTTATTATAAAACCTAAGAACATCAAGAGTGCTTTCCCCCATTGTAAGCTTATCTTCCGTCGTGTAAACGGACTCATAGGGTGGGCATGGGACCTTAGGATAAGCTGAAATAAAAAGCCTTGTATATTCAACTCTTAGCTTTAAATTGTCCAAACCTCTAATTTGATTAGCAAGCTTTTCTAAGAGTCCTATAGTCTTAAAAGAAAACGTTTTAGGAAGCTTACTTACATGCTCCAAGACTTTTTTAGCAACATTTTTTTCTCCAAGAATTTTTCCAATGTTTTCTTCAGAGGGGTTTAACAGGCAGACAGCTAAAGAACCATAAATTCCACTCCTATGTGTTGCTATCTTTAACATTTCCTCACCGTTAAAGTTTAACCTGAACATCCCCCTTAAACATATCACCTAATATTTTCACGGGATTTGGGATAAAATTTTTAAGCAGAATAAATTCAAATAATTGACTAAAGCCTTATAGGTGCTTATGATGGCGGAGAAAACTAGACGTAATTTTCTTAAGACAGCTGCGGCTTCCACTGCTTTTCTTGGCTTGTTTGGTGGTAGGGAAGACGTAATTTTAAACACGTTAAAGTTTCAACCCTCGATTGAGTGGCCTAAACCACCAATAATGGAGAAATATTACACAAGTTGTGGTGTATGCCATTCTCAGTGTGGTATAATTGCTTACACTAAGGATGGGGTAATAAAGTTTGTTGAAGGTAATCCTAAAGACCTCCATAGTGGAGGTAAAATGTGCGCTAAGGGTATTGCAGGCACCCATTTACCTTATGCTCCAGACAGGCTAAAATATCCCTTGAAAAGAACAAATCCTGAGAAAGGTATTGATGTAGATCCTAGATGGGTAACAATCTCTTGGGATGAAGCCCTAGACACAACAGCAAAAAGGCTAAAGGAAATCAAGGAAACCTATGGCCCCCAATCGATAATATTTATAGCGTATCCAAACAGTTATGTTGAAAGGCTCAGAAAAGCCATAGGTTCACCGAACAAAATTACCCACCATGACACATGTATCATAACCCATGTGGTTGTGCAAAAGTTTACCATAGGAGCAAAACTATGGTCCTACGACTTTCCAAATTCAAAATACATTCTATGCTTTGGATGGGATCAGCCTTCAAAAGCTAAAGTCTGTATTACACGCCGATTTATTGAGGGAAGATGGAAAGGTGCAAAAGTTGTTGTTATCAACCCGTTTGTAACTTTGCTATCCTCACAGGCAGACGAATGGATTCAGATTGTTCCAGGAACAGACCTAGCTTTTGCTTTAGCCATGATTAACGTTATACTTAGCGAAAACCTTTATGACAAAGACTACGTTGAAAAATATACAAACTTTAAGAAGTATGAGAGTGAGATTAGGAGTTGGGCAAGCCAATACACACCAGAATGGGCTTCAAAGATAACAGGTGTTCCAGCCGAAACCATTAGAAGGATAGCAAGAGAGTTTGCAACAACAAAACCATCAGTAATTCCTGTTCATAAGAGGGATCCGCCAGGACCAAACTACGCTAATAGTTGGAAGCTTGCACATGCAATAATAATTTTGAATGCTCTGGTTGGAAGTATAGATAATGTTGGAGGATGGCTTTTCACTAAGGGTGTTACATCCCCATCACTCGACAAGGTTTTCCCACCTCCACCATACCCAAAACCACCAGTAAAAGAGGATATTTGTGGAAGAAGTAAGCTTCCACTACTTGATAAGGTTAAGCTAGGAATTTT
>CAZAHF010000014.1:0-21113 GCA_964484995.1 uncultured Candidatus Bathyarchaeia archaeon
CACACGGCTCCCTATTAATAGTTACTATGTCCCCTGTTCTCCATCTTAGGTGTGGTTGACCTTTAGCCCAAAGGTTTGTTAATACAAGCTCTCCTCTTTCACCATCCTCAACCTGTTCACCGGTTTCCGGGTCTATAACCTCAGAAATGTATAAGTCTTCAAATGTGTGAATTCCGTTATGAAAATCACATTCGCATGCATACCAATGAATATCCGCTAAACCTGTATAGTTGTATACTTCACCTCCAAAAACATCCGACATTTTTCTTCTTAAACTTGGAACAAGAACATCCCCTGCTACCGAAATATACTTGTAGGGTAACTTTTCACCTTTAAGCTTCTCTTCAAGAGTTAAAGCAAGCCCAATTCCAAGATGAGCACCATCAGGTTTAAGTAGTTTAGCTAAACTAATAATTCTGTCAGCCTCTGCTGGCACTATATCTGTTTTTATTGTTGTAACTCCAATCTTTTGTAACGCATACTCATGAAACTGAACCATGTTATGCCATCTTGGAGCACAATAGTGGAATAGGTGGCCAGGTCTAACACCCATCATCCAAAGGGTTCTTGCATTTTGCTCTGAACCGTAACCAGTAACATCCCCATAGGTTGAGGCAATGATTGTTGGAGTCCCAGTTGTTCCTGTTGTAGGATTTAGAATATGAATTTTTTCCTTTGGAAGACATAAGGTTCCAGCGAATGGGTCTTTACTTTTCTCAGCTTCAATCCTTACTTCGTCTTTGTCCGAGAAAGGAACTTTTTTAAAAAAGTCTTCTAATGTTTTTATGTCATCCGGTTTTAAGCCAAGTCTCCTAAACTTTCTTTTATAAAAGGCTGAGTTTTCATAAACATAAACAAGCATTTCACGCATCTTTTTCTCTTGAATTTTACGTAACTCTTGAATTGGCATGGTTTCTACATGTTTATTCCAGTATTTACTGTCTTTTTCTGGGGGAGTAGTTCGGATAAACTGTTCACTCATCTCTTACACACGTAGGTTAGATGCTTTAGATATATGTTACCAGTTAACCTTAAAATTTTTAACTAGACGTAGATAACTCCTGTTTAGGTGAATACTTTGACTAATAAGGTTAAGGGCAATATAGCTATTATTGGTATCGGAGAACATCCTACAGGAATGTTTCCTGATAAACCAGCTTCAGAACTTTTTTATTACGCTGTTAGAGAAGCAATAAAGGATGCTGGTATTTCAAAAGATGAGATAGATGCTATTATAGTTGAACCATGTCTTGCTGACCGATGGTTTAACACAGACCTAATCTGGTCAAGAACCGTTGACGAAATAGGGGTTGGAGGTAGATGTAAGGTTAATGTTCAGGTTCACTCAGGAGGCTCAACAAGTAGCAACTCTATTAGGATGGCTTTAGGCTTAATTTTGTCAGGTCAAGCTGAAACAGTTCTTGTAGCGCATGTAGAAAAACTTGGGGCTGGTCCTTTATCAGCTGAAGAGGTAAACAGAATTTTTTCTACAGTAGGAATTTATGAGGAGTGGGAAGCACCCTATGGTTTAAACTATAATGTTCTTGGAGCTTTTATGACTCAAAGATACATGTATGAGACTGGAACAACCATAGAGGAGGTGGCATCTGTAATTGTTTCCCTTAGAAAATGGGCTGCTCTTAATCCAAACGCGTTACTTCGCCGCCCTTTAACAGTTGAAGAAGTTTTAAAGGCTAAGATGGTTGCCTATCCGTTAACCTCAAGAATGTGTAACATTGTTACGGATAGTGCTCACGCATATATAGTTACTTCAGCTAGAAGAGCTGAAAAAACAGTAAAAACACCTGTTTATCTGCTTGGAATAGGTGGAATTGTAACTCATTTTAGCTTTATGAAAGCTGACATAACAAGGTTTGGATGGAAAAAAGCTGGTGAGGAGGCGTTTAAACAAGCAGGAATTAAATGTGGGGATGTAGATGTTGTTGAGCTTTATGATTCTTATCCTGTTGTTCCCTTAATCCAGCTTGAGGAATTAGGTTTTTGTGAAAGAGGAAAAGCTGGAAGATTTGTTTATGAAGGCCATACATGGCCTGGTGGTAAACTACCTATGACAACTGACGGAGGATCCTTGTGTAGAGGACATTCTGGAGCTGGTGGATGTGCTCATGTGGTTGAAGCTGCAAGACAGCTTATGGGTAAAGCTGGTGAAAGACAAGTTAAAAATGCAAAAATAGCTATAGCAACAAATGTTGGGGGGCAATATATGGATGCACAGGTTATGGTTTTTGGAAGTGAGATACCATGAGTAGCCCTAAAAGGATTGAAGGATTTATACCTAGATTTACAGTTTGGGGGAAGCCTTTCTGGGAAGCTGCAAAAAAACGTGAACTTGTAGTTCAAGAGTGTGTTGACTGTGGTAAAAAGAATTATCCTCCAACACCTCATTGTCCCAGCTGTTTATCTTTAAACCTTAAATGGGTTAGGGTTAGTGGTAAAGGAAAAATTTATTCTTACTCCATTGTTTACGAGTACCCGCCTCCTGGCTTTAAAACACCATATATTATTGCGTTAATAGATCTTGAAGAAGGTGTAAGGATGCTAAGCAATATTGTTGACTGTAAACCGGAAGATGTAAAAATTGGTATGGAGGTTGAGGTTGTTTTTGAAGACATAACAGAAAACTTTACCTTACCAAAATTTAGACCAATAAAGTAAAGTTAAGAAATTAGGGATACTATGTAAAAGAGGTGGTTTCTTGGAAAAATGGATTAAAATGGGAAAAATGTTAAGTGGTTTTATCCGCCCAAAAACTTTTCCTTTAGCTGTGAAGGTTATAGGAAAAAATGAAGATGAGCCTAAAGATATTAAGCAGCCACTAAGAGATTTAGGTATAAAGGTAACAGTCTGTCAAGCAATAAGTATGGCTAGAAGGTATGGTTGGAGTATTCATTTAAAACCTCAAGACTGCTGCTGCCCTATAGCCCTACTGCTTTATGGTTGGGTTGAGATAGAAGATGAAAAAGAAGTGTGGAATCTTTATGTTAAATCCGGGGTAAACAAAACTCTTGAAGCCTCAAAAAAGCGGTTAGAAGCCTTGCCAAGATTTAAAAAAGGAGAAGTTAAAGGTGTTGTTTTTTCACCTCTTGAATGGACTAAAATTCAGCCTGATATGGTTATGGTATACTGTAACCCCGCTCAACTAGTAAGGTTTATACATGCAACCCTTTATGAGGAAGGAGGAAAACTTACGTTTTCAACTGTTGGTGGTGGAGGATCTTGTTCAGAAGGGATTATTAAAACAGTTTTAACCCAAAAACCACAAATAGTTTTACCAGGTATAGGGGACAGAGTTTTTTCAATGACCCAAGATGATGAAATAATTTTTACTATACCAGCAGAAAAACTAGAAAAAATTGTTGAAGGTCTCAAGATTGGTCATGAGAAAGGAGCTAGCAGATATCCAATACCCCAATATCTAAGGTTTCAACCAGTATTCCCAAAACCATACTTAGAGCTTGAAGAAAAATTTAGGCTAGTTAACATATAAACGAAGAGTTAATCAAGCTTAAATAAAAACTTAAAATAGAAAGTTTGTAGACTAGTTTATTGGTGGGCCGGTCGTCTAGATGGTTAGGATCTCCGCCTGACGCGCGGAGGGTCGCAGGTTCGAGTCCTGCCCGGCCCACCAACAAAATTTAGCTACGTTTTAGAGTTGAAACTTCCTCATACAGGTTTGATAACACTTCTTGGTAGTTTAGTTTTCCAGCTTCAATAGCATCTATTACTTCTTCAAGTTTTCTTGTTGTTTCTTCTGAAACATATTCACTAAATTTTTTTGATAGATAATTGTAAACTATGTAACCTAGTTTTGTTGGTACAACCCTTTTTCCTTTCGTCTCTTTTACATACTTTCTTTCAAAAAGAATGTTAACTATTTTTGCGTAGGTTGAAGGTCTCCCAATACCGTTTTTTCTCATAGTCTCTATTATCTCACCTTCAGTGTAAGGTAAAATTGTAGGCATTCTTTTATGGGTTACCTGCAAAACTTTTAGCTCAGGTTTTAGAGAAGGTAAAAGTTTTAGCGGTTTTATTAGGGTAAAACCTTTTTCAATAACCTCCTTATATCCTTCCATTTCAACTTCAAAACCTTTAACAGAAACTTTAAACTTTAGTTTTAATGCTTTTGCGGGTTTCATTTGGCTTGCTATAAACCTGTTAAATATTAGGTTGTAGAGAGCTAAGTGTTGAGCTGTTAAAGGTTTTGCAAGTCGAAGAATTCCCATAGCTAAAAGTTGTCTTAGTCTTCCAACATCCATGGGTCTTGTTGGTCTAATACATTCATGAGCACCTTCCCCAAACCATTCTCTACCTCTAAACACTTCTTCTCCAAACTTTTCTTGGATATACTCTTTTGCAACACCTATACCAGCTGTGGAAACCCTTACACTGTCCGTTCTATGGTAGGTTATAAGTCCAAGCTCAAAAAGGTCCTGAGCAAGTCTCATAATCTCTCCAACACCAAGCTTAAGCTTACCAGAAGCCTCTCTTAGCATAGTATCTGTTGAGAATGGAGGCTGCGGGTTTAACTCAACCTCTTCTTCTGAAATAGGAAGAATTTTGCATGTTGCACTCCTAAACTCTTCTATTCTTTCCTTAACTTTTTCCTCTTTTTCTGGTGGTAAAGAAACTGAAACTTTTAATCCATTTTCTAAGCTAAGAATATAAAAGTCTTTAACACTTTTTCTTGATTCAATCGCTCTTTGAATAATCCAACCTAAAACTGGTGTTTGAACTCTTCCCGCTGAAAGTCTACTACTACCAAATTTTTCCCAAAGTTTTCTACTAAGCTCAAATCCAAGCCAACGATCTTCAACTCTTCTAACAATCTGAGCCTCAACCATCTTTCTATCTAACTCTCTCGGATTTTTTATTGCTAAACTTAGGGCTTTCTTTGTAATCTCATGGAACTCTATTCTTTCCTTGTTTGGGTTAAGAAGAACATTTGAAACATCGTAACCTATTTTTTCACCTTCAGCATCAGCATCTGTCCCAACAAGAATAAGGTCAACTTCTCTTGCAACCTGCTGCAAACTTTTAACAATCTCTATCTTATCTTCAAGCTCAGAGCCACAAACAGGACAAACCTTAACCTCATCAGATACCTGTTCCCCACAACCTTTACATTTTTTAATTGTTGAATATACCGAGAAGAAGTTTCCGTTCTCCATTCTAACTCCATGAAAGCCTTCAGTTGTCACTAAATCAAAAACATGGCCACCTGTAGCAGCAATGTTTAAAATAAGATCCCCCGTGTTAACCTCATAAACTGTAAGCTCATCAACAATTCTTCTACTTGGTCTACCAAAAAATCTAGCTATAGTTCTTGCCTTATTTGGAGACTCAACAACAAGTAAAGCTGTTTTTGTAAGATCCTTAAATTCAGGGGTAATCCTACCCTCCCTAATTCTTCTAATGTTTTCCCTGTCAGCATCTATTTCTTTTAGAAGACTCTTTAAGTCCGCCTCATCAAATCTTTTCCATTCAAGATCCTCAATAAACCATCGGAGCTCCCTTACAAGACCGTTAAACGCTTTTTTGTCATCAACAATAACAACAGAAGCACCCTTACTTATTTTTCCAATATACATCCTTGAAGCTCTACCAGAACCTTGAACATAGGCAACACTATCAGGAATTATTAAGTGAAGCCTACCTTCCACAGTTTCAGATGATAGATGTGGACTTTCCTCAATCTTCTTTTTAACCTCTTCTCTTTCAAGTATATCCTCTAAAAAGTTTGAGATCTCCTCAAAAACTGTTTGAACATTTCCAAGAAAACCTGAAAGTCTCCTCTTTTCTATCATAGCTTGTGCAATCTCAAGAACTTCCTCTCTTCTTAGCATTGTTGAGTAGCGGCGTAGAGTTAAAAGATATTTATCAACCTTGTCTTGTTCTTCTTTTGAAAGAAAATCTCTTAGATTTGCAAGCAGTATTCTTGCTTTTTCAGGTCTAAACTCTTTTATATCTAAACTTATCTTAAACTTTGGAACTCCAGCAAAAACAACATACCTGATTCTTTCGGGTAAGTCTAAACCTCTTACAAGAGGACTTCTTGGAGAAGCTACACCAACAAGAACATCATATTTTCCGTCAACATAATCCTGAATAAGCCTCTTTTGTTTTTTATATATAGTAGCCTTTATCCCGTTTTCAACTAGGAAGTTTGAGATTTCCTCAGCAAACTCTGCACCCTTATCCATAGGAACAAATATAAGTCCTCCCCCATCAAACACTCTTAAAACTTTTAATAGTCCCTGTTTTAGGTCTTCTGCTTCTAGGTAAAGGTCTTCAATATTTCTTAAAACCTCAAATTTTGAGGTTACTTCAAACCCTAAGAGCTCCTTAAAAAGTTTTACTCTTTTTGTTCTCCTAGCTCTAATAGAGGCTCCTGAAACAACAAGTATACCAACCTTATTTTTCTTTGTAAATTTCTCGATTTCCCTCTCAATTTCTAAAATACTTTCTCTAAGCTTGTTTACAGCTTCTGCTTCACTTTTTTGACGTAAAGCTCTTCCAAACTCGGATCTTAGCCTTATAAGTTGAAAAGCATTCTCAATAATTTTTTCTTCAAACCCTAACAACAACAAAACTTTATCAATGTTTTTTGAGGACTTTAAAAATGCGTCTACATCATCAACAAACAAAAAATCAAATTTTTTATCTTTTAGCAAATCAAATCTTTTAACAATAAAAGTTGAGGTTGTTATAAGAATTCTAAAGTTTCCGTCTTTTATCTTCTTAAGCTCCTCCTCAGCCTCTTTTTTCGAGAGAAGAGAATGGTAAGTTGCAACCGGAATTTTTAACTTTAAACTCTTAATTGTTTCTAGGAGTCTTCTTGAAACCTGCTGGACGAGTAGGGTTGTTGGAAGCATAATGTAGCATCTTAAACCTTTTCTTGCAAGGTAAAGTGAAACAAATATTCCAAAAACAGTTTTTCCCATACCTGTTGGAGCAACGATTGTAAAACTTTTTCCGGATAGAAGCCTTTTAGCCCATGTTCTTTGAGCACTCCACAGTCTGCTTTGAGTAACTCTAGAAAAAAGTCTATCTAACTCTTCAACTTTAACATCAAGAAAAAGTTTTTCTTCATAATTTTTTAAAGTCCCATATTTTTTAAGAAGAGCCAAAACATGTTTTCTAAAGGAAATAAAATCTTTAGTCTTAAAAGCTTCAACAACCTCATTATCACTAATAGGTAAACAGGTGTTACATGGCACACTCATTGAAAGCCTTAAGTCTGAAATTTCACCTTCACAGTTAGGACACATACCCTTAAAGAAAGCATGAACACCTACACTTTCCATTTTTACATCCAACAACTCACTATTTGGATGCAAATTTAACTTTTGAGATAAAGGTTTTTAACTCCTTAATATTCTTTATTTTTCTAGAGTATTTAAACAAATTTTTAGGGGGGTGAAATCGGAATCGTCCAGCTAGGTAGACATCTCTTGGTTGAGCTTTTTAACTGTAAACCTGAAATAATTGATAATGAAAAGTTTTTAGAAAAAATTCTTGTTGAAAGTTTACTTGAGGCTGGAAGTAGAATTCTAGGCAAGTTTTTCTACAAATTCCAGCCTCAGGGTGTAACGGGGGTTATAGCTATAGCTGAATCTCACCTAACAATCCATACATGGCCTGAAAAAAGCTATGCAGCATTAGATATTTTCACCTGCGGAACAAAAATAGACCCTTGGAAAGTCTACAAAAAGATTGTTAAAGAAATTAAGCCAGGTGCTGTTAAAGTTTTAGAGTTAGGCCGTGGCCCCTTAACTAAGCCTAGGGTTGTTGAGGAAATTCTTGTTAGATAGAAGAAAAATTTTGGAGGTTTAATAAGTGAAGCTTGGAGGTGTATGGTATAGAGAAGCCTTAACCGAGACTGCTTTCTTTTCCTATAAGATAAAAAAGCTGATTTATGTTGGAGAGACAAAGTATCAGAAGGTTGAGGTTGTGGACACCTATGATTATGGGAAATGTCTAATTTTAGATGGAAAACTTCAATCTGCAGTTAAAGATGAATGGGTCTACCATGAAGCCTTAGTTCATCCTCTAATGGTAACTCACCCCAACCCAAAAAACATTCTTGTTATTGGTGGCGGGGAAGGTGCTGTTTTAAGAGAGGTCTTAAAACATGGTAGTGTTGTTTCAGTTACAATGGTTGACCTTGACAAAGAAGTTATAGAGATTTCAAAAAAATATCTGGGTGAAATATGCAAAAACTCTTTTAACAATAAAAAGGTAAAACTTGTTTTTGCCGATGGAAGAAAATTTCTGGAAAAACAGCCTAAAGAATCTTTTGATGGAGTAATTATTGATGTAACAGACCCTCTTGAAGAGGGTCCCTCAGCCCTTCTCTATACAAAAGAGTTTTACCGTCTAATTAAAAGTAGACTTAAAAAGGATGGACTAATGGTTACCCAGGCAACCTCAATCTACCATAGTTTAGACTGTTTTTCAAGAATTTATAAAACTATTAGTGTTGTTTTTCCTGTTGCAAGAGCTTTTAAGGCAGATGTTCCAGCATACTCTTCAGCATGGGGTTTTGTTTTAGGCTCAAAAAAATATGACCCATTAAAGTTAAACCAAAAAGATGTTGATAGGATACTTAAAGAAAGGAAGATTAAAAATCTAAAGTTTTACGATGGATTAACCCATCAAACAATGTTTATTCTACCCAAACATTTAAGAAAAAAACTTCAAAAAGAAAAAGAAATAGTTAAAGATTCAAAACCAGTTTTTATGGCGTCTTAAAGCTCATAGCTTTCTCCAGGATTTAACACAACAACCTTAACTGTTGGAGCCGTCTTTTTAACTTCTTCAACAAATTTTTCTGGTGTTTGTTCAAGTACAGGAAATGTTCCATAGTGCATTGGTATAGCAACTTTTGGTTTAATTAGGCTTACAGCAATAGCAGCCTCTCTAGGTCCCATTGTATAATAGCCACCAACAGGAAGCAGCGCAACCTCAGGACTATAAACCTCGCCTATAAGCTTCATATCACCAAACAGTCCAGTATCTCCAGCATGATAAATCGTTTTCCCGTCAACAGTAAAAACAACTCCTACGGGGGCTCCTTTGCTTGAAGTATGAAAAGCTGGAACAAAAGCAACCTTTAAACTGTTAAGGTTTACCATAGCACCTATGTTTGGTGCAACCGTTTTAATGTTTTCACTAATACTGGATGCAACTTCAGGAACAGCTACCAAGGTTGCATCAGTCTTTTTTGCAATAGCCACAGCATCCCCCATATGATCAAAGTGGTCGTGAGTTACCAAGATAAAGTCAGCTTTTTTAATTTCATCAACTTTTAAAGCTGCTTTCGGATTATCAGACAAAAATGGGTCAACATAAACAGTAATTTTTGAGGTTGAAATTTCAAAAGCACTATGACCAAGCCAACGAATCTTAACCATCCTTTGCTTTACACCTCCCCTAACAAAACTTTCAAGGGATAATTGTTAGATATAAGTTATTCTAAAGTCTAAATTTAAGTTTTACATGAGTAGAGACTATACCATAAAAATGATTTTTGTTGGCTAGATTTCAATAAGGTCCCCTGTTTGAACAAGCACAAAGTTTTCCTTAAAGAAGTTTGCGATTTGATTTATTGCTTTAAACCCTGTACAATGGCAAGGCCCAACAATCTTAGGCTTAAACTTGGCTAATTCTTCTATTGTTAAGTCGATTCTTTTTTGTGAAGCACCTTCAAGGTGAAAACCACCTAAAACCCCATAAATCTTGTTTACACCAGTTATTTTCTGAGCGTGTTTAACCGTATTAACTATTCCAGCATGAGCACAACCTGAAACAACAACTAAACCTTTCTCCTTCATATTAAAGATTAAGGCTTGATCATCCGGCATAAAATCATCTTTAAACACACCATCTTCCACGGTTATAAAGCCTTTCACATCTTCAAACTCTGTAACCCTTTCAATTTCACCAGTAGTTACTATATCTTCAGCTATCTTAACGGAGTTTTTTGCTAACAGAAACATTCCACCAAACTTTTCAACATCAGATCGGGTAAAAGGTAACCCTACATACCTAAACTTAGCTGTGTATTTTGGGCTAAAAATTTTTGGATGTGCAATTATTGGAACTTTTCTGTTCATCCTTTTTAAGACTTCAATAAGCCCACCAGTATGATCATAGTGACCGTGACTTAGAAAGATTAAGTTAACCATGTCTAGGTTTAGTTTTAAGATGTCTAGGTTATGGGTTATAACATCTGGAGAGGGACCTACATCCATCAATATTGCTATTTTTTCTCCGTTTTCCTTCTCAGCTTCTAAAAATAAGCCTAACCCATGCTTACCTAAAAGATCTATGTTTCTTATGCTTGTTGAGTTTTCTACAAGAACTCTTACTCTTAATTTTTTAATCAGACAAACCACCCCCAAACCATTTATGAAGTAGACTTATAGCCTTCTCAATCTGATATGGATATTTTATCTTCCAACAACCCAATATTTCTTCCGCACTTTTAGAACTTTTTATAGCATTTAAAAGGTCTAAAACAACCCAGTCAACATTAGGATTTTTACATGGAAGTTCCACAACAACCGCCAACTTAAAATTAAACATTGAAAATAGATGTGGTGAAATAGACCCTATTAAAACTCCGTCTGAAATTTCAACTAGAGGTGGAACACCCCTTTTAAGTTTTCTTTCTGGGTCTGTTAAAAGTTGGTAAGCAGATTTCCGGTAGCAGTGAAGCTCAACATAGATTTCAGGTTTATATTTTTGGATTAAGCTTAAAAGCTTCTTTCCTTCTTTTGTTTCATAGTAAGATTTGTTTAAGGTGCTTATATACCGCCTATTTTTACATAGAGCCGGAATAACTATGAGGTTTCCATTAGTTGGCTTTTCCCCCGTTATCAGCTTTTTAAGAATAGGCTCTGTAATTTTTCCCTCTCTCCCATGTAAACCTCCAACTATCAGCTTTGTTAAACCATCTTTTTTTGAGTTAAACACGTAGATACGTAAAGGGAAAACTTTCCACCCCTTCTAACAAAAGAAAAGATTTGTAGAAGAAAAAATGTTTAGGGGGTTTTAAAATTTTTAGGTTTTACTGTTCTCATTTTTCGAATATTTCTTAGTGAGGACTTTTTTGTCATTAATCTTTTTATCCTATCTGAGATTACATCATAAATTGCTGGAAGATCCCAGCCAGACTCAGAAAACTTATAAAGTCTTTTTGGTGTTCTAATAGTAACAGTAACCTCATACCTTTTTCTTTCCTTATCCTCCCTAGAAACTGAAGTTTTAATAATAGAGTTTGCTTCCTCAATGTAAGGTAAGCTTTTTCTTAGTGACCTTACTGCTCTTATAAATTTTGTTTTTGCAACTTCAGCCTCAAAGGGATCTTCAGGTAGGCCAACAATATAAACTGGGATTTCAGGTTTTTCTGCTGGACTGACAAGTTTTAAGATGTCATAAGTGGTTAAAATTCCTTGAACTTCCTCCCAAAGAGTTGCAATAACATAGGTTTTTTTCTGTTCAACCATCCGTTCAACAGCTTTTAAAACCTTTTCGTTTGGGTCACATTTAGGCACATCAACATCCATTAACTCTCTAACTGGAAAATTCATTCTTCTTAACTCTTCTAACCCCCTCGCACCCATCTCTAAGGCTTCAGATGGAAACATTTTACAGACTATATGTCTTGAAGTTAAAACACCTTGAAGTTTTTTCTTAAATAAGACTGGGAGGTGGCTTATTTTGTTTTTAACCATCAGACTTCTTGCCTTTGCCGCTGAATCATCTTTATTTATTGTTTTTGGGTTTCCGGTCATTATTTTGTTTACTTTAAACTCTAAACCTTCACCAAAATTTTTTATAGCCTTGACTATAGAAAAAGCAGATATTTCCCCGACGATTTTTTCTCTATCAACAATAGGTAAGGCTTTAACCTTATATTGGAGCATAATTTTAACAGCTTCACTAACCAAGTTTCCTGGAGAAATCTTTGGAACATAAGTTGCTATAGAACTTACTTTTGTTGTAAGGTTTGAGGTGGGAAGAATATCTTTAACGGAAACCACACCAAGCTTCCCATTTATAGCTACAAAAACCTCATAAACATCAAAGTCTTTAAGGATGCCAATAACTTTCGAGATTGGTGTTGAAGCAGAGACAAAAATAGGCTCTGTTTGAAGCTCTTCAACCCTAAATAAGCCGACATTTATCATAAAACCAGCCACACAAAAGTTAGGATGAACAAGAAAAGAAAGACCTCTATAAGATTCTCACAGCAAAAAGATAAAAATGTTTTCTCGTTTAAGTTTAGGTCTCATCCTCCCTACGTACCCCTCATATCTGCAATGGTTCATCAGTTTTCAGACCGTCCATCGTTAATCATCAGGGTTTTACGTGAGAACGAGACCCAGAAAAATTCTTGGTAACTGCTTATATAAACATATATTGCAAACCAAAATTTTAGTTTAAACTTGAAGAGGATGCTGGAGAAAAAGTTCTCTATTTTAAGTTGGGAAATTAAAGGTTCTCTAAACCTAAATTTAACCATGAGAAGTGAACAGTATACAAATTCCAACTGGAAAAGAATGAATGGAAAATATAGGAAAATTGTAAGGTTGAATGGAAACCTTTTTGGATTGGAGGTTTGGCAGGAAGGTTCTGTTGAAAAACCAGAGGTTTATGTTAAAGTTTACTCTAAAAGACATGTTGACGAGAAAATTGTTGAAGATTTTAGGTTAAGAATTCTTAGGGAGTTAGGTTTAAACTATGATTTAGATGTTGTCTACGAGAAACTGGAGAAAGATGAGGTTGCTAGGAAACTTGTGAACCAGTTTTTTGGGCTTAGACTTGTCAGATACACTAACCCTGAAGAATGTTTACTTACCTATCAGCTTTCAACTAACACAACAATCAAAAGACTTGAACAGATGATTGAAAATTTAAAACAAAGATTTTGTGGAAGGTTTAAGTTTAGTGATAACACAGTTTTATGGGAGTTTCCAACAGTTAAACTTCTAGCTAAACAAAACCAAAGAAAATTAAGAGAATGTAAGCTTGGTTATAAGGCTGAGTATTTATGGAGACTTGTTAAAGCTTTAATAGAAAAACCAGTAGACTGGGAAAAGCTGAAAATAATGGAACTTGAAGAGGCAAGAAAGACTCTTACAAAATTACCTGGAGTTGGTTTAAAGGTGGCTGATGCGGTTTTGCTCTACGGTTTAGGTAGGACAGAAACTTTTCCTATTGATATTTGGGTTAGGAGAGCCTTAGTTAAACTCTATGGTTTAAATCCAAACTCTACTTATAAACAATTACAAGATTTTGTTAAGAGTAAGTTTGGAGTTTTTTCCGGCTATTTTGGGCCTTACCTTTTTTGTTGGGGAAGAAACCAAAAAATTAAGGTTTAGATTAGGTTTTCAGGTATTCTGTTAGGTGAATAGGCTATTTTTGGCTTAATTCCAGCTTTCTCAAGTCTTTTAACAACATGTGGATAAAGAAAAACATATTCTTCCTCAACTTCACCAACAATTTTTGGTTCTATTTCTTTAAGTATGCTTAAAAAACGAGTAAAATTTTCTTTTGAGCTAAATGATAACATAACCGCTGGATGACAGGAAACACCAGCATCTAAAAGGTTTTTTAATGCTTTTAGTTGTAGGTTGAAAGATTCAGGTTTTGCTCCTGTTAGCTTAGCATATTCTTCGTTTGTTGTACCTTTTATTGAAACTCTAACATGAACCCGCTTAAACTTTGAAAGTTTTTTAGCATAACCTGAATCATACCCAATAAGAATTCCGTTTGTCTCAAGAATAAAATTATAGTTCGTTTGATCCACAAGCTCAAGCAACCTAAAAAGATGGTCTCTACCTAAGGTTGGCTCATTTCCACTTACTCTTAACTGACTATAACCAAATTTTTTTGCACAAACATCCAGCTTACTAAAAATGTATTCTGGACTATAAAATTCTCCTACTTTTTCGGGATGGTCTCTTGGCTCTCCGCTCCAACAAAAAACACATCGAAGGCAGCATCCACAACATTACCGGTCTTAAAGACTGTCGGCTGTTGCGATGCCGCCATACCACCGACCAGGACGAAAAACACGATAATATTTTCTTAGAATACCTTTAACAACAATTTTTTCAGTTTGCTCTGCAAGCCTAACAGGATCATACATAGCTAAAAGTCTCCTCTAATAGTTTGCCAATAATTTAGATTAGGTTAAGCTTTTTTAAAGTCTTTAATGCATGGTTTAGGGTGTAGTTTTCTGCAACAATCCAACCATTATAACTAATCTTTTTAAGCTGCTTAAACACCTTTTTCCAGTTTATATTTCCTTTAAATGCGGGTAAATGGTCATCTTTTAACCCCTTATTATCATGAACATGTAGATGTTGAATTTGGGGTATTTCCACTAAAAACTTTTCTAAAGCTCCTGTAAGATACGCATGCCCAACATCTAAACATATACCAATACTGTTCTCCGTTTCCTCCAAAATTCTTAATCCATCCTTTATGGTTTTAAAGAGTGAATACTCTCCAACCATGTTTTCTACAACAACTTTAACACCTAAATCTTCAGCCTCTTTTACAAATCTTTTAAAAGAGCTAATTTGAGAACTCCAGGCAGTTTCAGGGAAAAAGTAGGTGAAAGGTGTTAACCTACCAGGATGAATAACCCAAACTTTTGCCTCCAAACTGTAAGCATTTTCTAAGGATTTTTTCATGAACAAAAGAAACTTATTTCTTAAAGTTTGGTTTGCTTCAGCCAAATTAATGCTTGAAAATGGTGCATGAACAGTAAAACTTAGATTTCCTGTCGAAGCCAAATTTTTTAGAATCCTTATTTTTCTCTTATCTAGCCGATGATAACCCTCATCAATAATTTCCCAGTTTTTAATTTTTTCCTGATTTTCTTCCACCAACCTTTGAAGACTACTTTTCTCGTCTTTATAGATTACTAGAGTTGAAATAGCAGGTTTCAGTCTTAATCCACCAGCAAATATTTATCTTGTATGAATTTCTATAACGTCTCCATCAGCCAAAACATGGTCCTCTCCCACTCTTTCACCGTCATATTTGGCTGAGGGACCCCAAACTTTGGCATACCAAAATTTTTCACAAAGCTTACTGTGAATTTCTTTTGCAACATCTAAAACAGTTGCACCTTTCCTTAATATTATAGGCTCTACACTAGGCTCTTTTTTGCTTGGATGTTTCGTGTAAACCCTTAAAATTTCCATTAAATCAAAAATTTCTTTTCCAAGCCAATCTAAGTTTTTACCAGTTTTACATGAGACAGGTAAAATCCTGATTTTCTCACCAACAACCTCTTTTAAAGCATTCAATTTTTCCTCGGAATTTTCAGTATCAACCTTATTAGCTACAATTAGAGTCGGCTTATATTGAACACCTTCAAAAACAGCTTCTTCAACATCATCTAAGGTAGCTTCACCATAAATTTTTACTACTGCACTATGGATCCTGTAGCTATTAAGTAGTTGTTTAACTTCTTCATGAGTCGCATCTAAGAGTTTTCCAATAACCTGAATACCCAGATTAACATTCTTCCTTTCAATAACAACTCTTCCCTTAGGTTTTTCAACAACTATTTTTGAATCTTCCAAAATTCTTTTTAGCAACTTAAACTGTTGACATGGATTTTCTTGAAGGTTTAAGACCAAAATTATTCCATCAGCATTTCTTACCAAACCTAGAACTTTAAGATTCCAGCTTACTTCCTCAACCGTAGGTTGAAGGCTTGGAGCTTCAACAAGTTGGAAAGAGATATCTTGGTATGGAAACATACCTACAACTGGTTCGACCGTTGAAAATGGATAATCTGAAACTATTGGTTTCGCGTTTGTAACTGCTGAAAGTAGGCTACTCTTACCAGATTTTGTAAACCCAATAAGTATTAGTTGTGCTGCACCATGTTTTTCAACAAGCCATCCTCCACTTCTTCCAGTTTTTCTCCGCTTTTTCTCCTCCTCAATTTGGGCTTTAAGAGTAGCAATTTGTCGTTTAATATTCATACAAAGTTTTTGGGTATGTTTATGTTTAGGAATCAAAGAGTAGAAGATTTGAAGATTTTTAAGTTTCTCTTCAGGTGTTCTTGACTGTAAAACCTTATTATATTGGGCTTTACAGTGAGGAGGAAGGTTTGTTGGAAACCTTTAACCCCCCAAAAATTATAGTGGTAGACGATTAGAATATTCTCCAACCAAGTTTGTAAGCATTAACTCTTTAACCTTCTCAGGGTTTTTAGTCTGCCCAAAACTCCACATCATTTTTACCAGAGCAGTTTCAGGAAGCATATCTTCAAGGGGGATAACACCTAAACTAAGCAAATCTCTTCCAGTATCGTAAACAGTCATTCTTACACTTCCCCATAAACACTGAGAAGTCATAGCTACAACCAAACCAGAGTCAACAGCCTTTCTAATAGAGTTAAAGCAGTATTTACCAACATGACCTAAACCTGTTCCCTCCAAAACTATGCCAAGATATTTTTGTTCTACAAGCCAATCAATTAGCTGAGAGTTAAACCCAGGATAAAACTTTAAAAGAGCAACTTTCTCATCAAACTCTGGCTTTAAGGTTAATTCTTTTTCTCCACGTTTTTTATAGTCTTCAGTTAACATTACAACTTTATCTTCAACTATTTTTGCTAAGGGTTTACTGTTAACAGATTGAAATGCGTCTCTTCTACTAGTATGACACTTTCTAACCTTTGTTCCCCTATGAAGCACTATAGATTCGTCAGCAACCCATTCATGCATAGCAACCACAACCTCAGCAAACGGTGCGTAAGCTGCAGCTCTAACGGCGCCTATAAGGTTTAAGGCAGCATCAGAGCTTGGACGGTCAGAAGACCTTTGAGAACCCACAAGAACCACTGGAACAGGTAAATTTTGAAGAGCAAAACTTAAGGCTGCAGCAGTATACCCCATAGTGTCTGTTCCATGCGCAATAACGATACCATTCACCTCTTCTTCCCTCAGGATTTTTGCTATAGCTTTAGCTATCTCGCTCCAATGTTTTGGAGTCATGTTTTCACTAAAAATATTAAATAGTACACTTGTCTTTATTCTGGCTAAATTTGAAAGTTCAGGAATAGCTCTGTATAAGTCTTCTGTTGAAAGAGAAGGATAAACAGCTCCTGTTCTATACTCAACTTTACTTGCTATAGTTCCACCAGTTCCAAGAATAAATACAGTTGGTAACCCCTCTTTTTCCTCAATCTTAAACTCTACCATAGCTTCTGAAGTTTTCTTTTCAACCTCAACCTTCTCAATTTTTGTTTGAGATGACACTTTAACACCAACATTATACCCGTTAGCAAGCTTTATGACTATATGATTTGAGTCACCAAGCTCTATCCTAGGCATAAGTAAACCTTCAAAAACATCTCCATCCCGAAAAATCCGTATGTAGTCTCCAATCTTAACATTAGCATTTTTTAAAAGCTCTAAAGTTAAACCTCTATATCCTTGAAGCTCACTCACCCTATTCACCTAACTATTCTTTTTTGGTAAGCTCCCTTTTATCGGTTTAACATAGCGCCGTTCTCTCTTTTATGTTTACCAAAGCTATTTTAACCATTTTGAAACATAAAAACCGTCTTTTTTATAGCCGTGTTTAGCGTAGTATCTTTTAACACCTAGAGCTGAAAGAACAAGAATCTTTTTAGCGTCATATTCTTCTAAGGCTATTCTTTCAGCCTCTTTTAAGAGTAAACCACCATACCCCTGATGCTGCCATCTTTTATCGTCTTTTACACCGACAGGCACAACAGGACCTAGAACATGTAAAACTCTTACAAGCATAGATTTTGCTTCTTTAACTTCAGGTCTAAAAACTTTTTCAGACGGATATCTGAGTCTCATATAACCAACCAAAATATCTTTTTTAACATCCTCATAAGATAGAAAAATTTCTTCACCTTCAGACGCAGGATACTTCTCAATTTTTAGTTTAATGTTTTCAGGGTCTGGTTCTAAACCATACCTTAATTTTACATGACCAACCTCTCTACACCGGATACAGTGACATTTAAATCCTTCTTCACTTAACCTTTTAAGAATAATCTCCCGTAGGTTACTTTTTTTAACACCTGCAACAATAAGGTTTGCCGGAATATCTCTCTGAACCCTCTGGATTCTAACCCACCTTGGAAGAATCTTTTTTGCTTCAGCAATAAGCTTTATAACATCCTCATCTGTGTATGGTTGATATTCTCCTTTTTTCCACATCTCATAAAGCTTTGTTCCCTCAAGAACAAGAGTAGGATAAATCTTTATACAGTCAGGCTTAAACCTTTCATCTGAAAAAATTATTTTAAACATTTCTAGGTCTCGTTTATAATCTGAACCTGGAAGACCAAGCATAAGATGGGCTATAATGGCTAAACCAGCATCTTTAGATATTCTAAAAGACTCAGCAACATCTTTAACAGTATGCCCACGCTGAATTTTCTCATAAACATCATCATAGATTGTTTGAACACCAAGTTCAATTCTTGTAACACCAAGATTTAAAAGAAAATTAACATGTGCCTCCTTACAAAAATCAGGTCTTGTCTCAACAGTAATCCCTGAATTCTTTATCTTTGAAGTTTCAGCAAGTGATTTTGCCTCCTCAAGATTTTTTGCTTCAACACCTATGATTGCATCTAAACATCTTTTAATAAACTCTTCTTGGTAGGCTTCTGGTAGATACGTAAAGTTTCCACCCAAAACAATTAGTTCAACCTTATCAACCTCATGCCCAATTTCAGCAAGCTGGGTTAAACGGCTCTTAACCTGTAAATACGGATCATAATTGTTTTGAATGCCACGCATACATGCAGGTTCATGGCCAGTATAGGCTGAGGGGGTGCCCTTTTCAGGCCCACCTGGACAATAAACACATCTACCATAAGGACATGGATGAGGTTTAACCATAACAGTTACAATAGTAACACCACTAACTGTTCTAACAGGTTTTAATCTTAAAACTTGAAGAAGCCTTTCTTTTTCTTCTGGCCTTAAAAATTTTAGAATTTCAGAGTTTTTTGGTAGTGAAACATGAAATTCTTTACAAACTTTAGCTTTAACCTTATCCAAATCTTTTTTTGTTAGATAAGGTTGGCTTTGAAGCTCTTCAACTACTTTTCGATAAACATTTTCAGTGGTTGTTAGAGCCAAAGGGAAAATCCCTAACCTTTTTACATTAAGTTAACATGAGAAAAATCTTAACTTAAAAAATAAACTTTTCTTAACTTTAAACATTTATAAACAATGGTTTACTTAAAGGATGGAAGAATTTCTTTGCCAAACCTTTCTAGGTCTTTTAAGGTATTGTTTGACTGGAGGATAAGATAGTTTAGCTTTGTGTCTGTAAACTTCTCAATTTTCTTTATACACTCATCAACCGAACCCACCACTGCAGAATCCAATATTCTGTCTAGCTGAGGTCTAGTTAGGGTTGGAACAAGTTTTTTAAACTTTTCCTCAACTTTAGCTTTTGATTCTCCCACTTCAAACCTTGAGTTCATAGCATACTCAACTGGTTTTTTGTAGGTTTCCTCAAATTTTCTGATTTTTTCCTCAACTTTTTCTGGTGAATCACCATAAAAAAGCCAGCAATTACCCATTTCAGCAGCAAGTTTTTGGATCCACTGGTTTTCTCCACCAACCCATATTGGAGGATGAGGTTTTTGGGTTGGTTTAGGTTTGAGTATACAGTTAACAACAGAATAATATTTACCTTTAAAACTAAAACCATCTGGAGATTTTAAAATCCCCTTAACAACAGTTAAGAATTCTGTTAAAGCCTCAACTCTCTCTTCCTTCTTTTCAAGCCATGGAAAGCCGTAAGCCTCAAACTCTCTCCGATAGTTGCATGCTCCAACCCCAAGAATAAACCTTCCCTTGGACACCTCATCTAGAGTTGTAGTCATTTTTGCTGTTAAGGATGGATTTCTAAAAGCGTAACATATGACTATATGTCCAAGCCTAATTTTGCTTGTTAACGTTGCAACAGCAGAAAGCCAAACCCATGAGTCTGGACAATATTCTTTCTCACTTACCATAGGGTTTAACATATGATCTGGAACCCAGACAGAGTCTAAACCATACTCTTCAGCCAATAAAGCAGCTTTTTTTGCATATTCAAATGAGGTTTCATCAGTTTTAGGCTGACCACGAAGCCAACCTCCATAGGTAGGCAAATAAAAACCAAACTTCAAAGAACCACCCACAACTAATGTTAACCCTAAACCTTGAAAAATCTTATCTTTTAAAGCAAAAACTTAGAACTCATATAAGTTAGAAGAAACTAAATTTTTATTATGCCCATAAGGTTCACTAAACTTTTTGAGCCTATTCAGGTTAAGAGTCTTAGACTAAAAAACAGGATTGTAATGCCGCCTATATGTACAAGGTTTTCAAATTTGGATGGAAGCGTAAGTGAAAGGATGGTAAACTATTATGCTGAAAGAGCTAAGGGTGGTGTAGGGCTAATAATTTGTGAAACAGCAGTTATAGATTCAAAGCTTGGTAAGGGTCTTTTAAGATGTCTACATATAGATCAAGACAAATATGTTACCGGTTTAGGGGAAATCGCTAGAGCGGTTCATTTTTATGGTGGTAAAGTTGCTATTCAGCTAATCCATATGGGTAGACAGATATTTAAAACAGAACCATTAGAAGGAAGACAGCCTGTATCTGCTTCTAATACTAGTTTTCAAGCAACACATCCTCTAACAACTGTTTACGCTAGAGAATTAACAGTTGAGGAGATAGAGGAGATTGTTGAAAAGTTTGCTTTAGCAGCAAAAAGAGTTCAGATTGCAGGGTTTGATGCTGTTGAATTTCATGGTGCTAACGGCTATTTGATAGCTCAATTTTTCTCCCCATATATAAATAAACGTAAGGATCGTTATGGTGGAGATATCTATGGAAGGTCTAGATTTGCTGTTGAAATTGTTAAACGTGCAAGAGAACTTGTAGGCTGGAATTACCCGATAATTTTTAGGATTCCAATACATGAAATGGTTAGTGGAGGAATAACCTTAGAAGACTCTAAGACTATAGCAAAAATTCTTGAAGATGCTGGGGTAGACATTT
>CAZAHF010000015.1:0-6131 GCA_964484995.1 uncultured Candidatus Bathyarchaeia archaeon
TAAAAACGTTCTTTACACTCCTAAATCCGCAAAAACAATATTAGAAGCAACTATTACATAGTGCATATGGCTTTCATATCTAAACCTGAAAAGTAAACTACCATAAAAAACCATATACTGGTTTTCGATTGTTCTTATAAAGCTTTCACCAATTTAGATAATCAAAAAACAGCTAAAAGAAAAAACCTTATAAAAAACCAAAAACCCAAAACATACCTTCGGGCTGCAACTCAAAAATCCATTTAGAATTAGATAAAGCATATCAGGTAAACTCTCTTTGAAATGTGTAATATACTGTAATGCAGTGTCATGCACGTTAACACAATAAGCATTAACCTATTTCTTCAAATTTTAGTGTTTGTTTAAGGAGAATCCTTGTATTTGCGGGGATATCTCTGTGAAGAGAGATGTTTGGCCCTATTTGGCTGTTTGGCCCTATTTTTATTCCAGGCATAAGGCTTACATTTATTCCCGTTTGAACATTATCTCCAACAACAACTCCAAACTTTTTTCTTCCAGTATCCACAACTTCACCTTTAACAACGGTTTTAACATTTTTCTTGTCAAACCTAAGGTTTGCAACTAAAGTTCCAGCACCAAAATTACAGTTTTCACCTATAATGCTGTCTCCAAAATAGGAGAGATGCGGAATTTTTGTTTTATCCATCACTATACAGTTTTTTATTTCACAACCAGCCCCAACCCTGACATCTCTACCTAAACATGTATAGGCTCTAAGATAACAGTTAGGCCCAACAACAGAACCAGCACCAACAATCACAGGCCCCTCAACATAAACACCATCCTTTAAAACAGCATTAGCCTCAACCTTTACAGGTCCCTTAATCTTTACATTTTTCTCTAGTTTTCCCCTAACCAGACGCTTTTTCATTCTCCCTAAAAATTTTTCATTAGCTTTAAGTAAATCCCAAGGCTTACCTAAATCAACCCACTCGTCTTCTCCAAGCTTTACTGTATAAACCTCTAAGCCTTTCTTAGCTAAACTCTGGATAGCATCTGTAAGCTCAACTTCTCCTCTAACAGACTCTTTTGTTTTAGCTATTTCACCAAAAATTTCTTTGGTAAAAACATAGATTCCAGCATTTACAAGGTTAGTTGAAGGTTTTTCTGGTTTTTCTTCAATACTCATTAAACGTTTTTCTTTATCTATCTTAACAACACCATAATCTTTTGGATTTTCAACCTCAACTAAAGCTAAAACACTACTTCTTCTTCTTTTATAAGTTTGAAGAACTTTTTTAATAGCTGAACTTGTAACATAAAGGTCTCCATAAACAACAAGAAAAGTTTCATCCAAAAAGTCTGAAACTAAACTTAAAGCCTCACCAGTCCCCCCTACATGTTTCTGCCAAACATAGTTTACTTTTAACCCAAACTTTGAACCATCCCTAACTAAACTTTGAATTTTTTCTCCAAGATAACCAACAACAATTAAAACTTCTTTAACACCATTCTTTTTAACAGAATCTAAAACATGTTGAATTACCGGAATATTTCCAACTGGTAAAAGTGCTTTAGGTTTGGTTAAGGTTAAAGGTCTAAGCCTAACACCCTTCCCAGCAGCTAAAATTACAGCTTTCATAAGACAAACCCTAAACCTTTAACTAAACTATTCTATCATGCATAAAAAGTTAAACATTTAGTTTAAGTAGCCAACAATGTTTATCATAAACCATAAAACAAAAATTATTCGAAAGACTAAAGGTGTTAAAAGGTGGGTAAACTAAAACTTCCTGTTTTTGCTGTTGTTGGAGAAAAAAACTCAGGTAAGACTAGGCTTATTGAAACTTTAACAAGACATCTTAAAGAAAAAGGGTTTAAAGTAGGTGTTGTTAAACATATACCTCACAAAGATTTTACAATTGATAGTGAGAATAAGGATAGCTGGAGATATGCTAAAGCAGGAGCAAAAACAGTTTTATGTGTTTCCCCAGAAGAAATAGCCATAATTAGAAAACTTAAAAACGCGGATAAAGAATTCAAAAACATTTTTAAGTTTACAACTAAAGATGAATTTGACTGTTTGTTTGTTGAGGGTTTTAAGAATAAATTGAAGGATGATGAAAACATACCAAAAATTGTTGTAGTTAAAACTCCTAAAGAGGCTTTAAAACTTTTAGGTCAACTTAAAAATGTGTTGTGTGTTGTTGGCTTCTTAAACCAGACAGAAACCCTTAAAGTTCCAAGTTTTAGCTTTAACGAAACAGAAAAAATTGCAGACATAATAGAGAAGGATTTAGAGGTTTATAAGATTCTTAGAGGTCTTCCAGGTTTAGATTGTGGTTTTTGTGGATTTAAAAACTGTTTTGAACATGCAAAAGCTATCTACGAAAAAAAGTCAACCCTAGAAAAATGTCCAATCTTATATGGCAAAGAAAGGGTTATCCTAGAGGTTAACAATGAAAAAATTCCGTTAAATCCCTTTATTCAAAACATTGTTAAAAACACTATTCTAGCTATGATTTCAAGTTTAAAAGGTGTAAAGCTTACAGGAGAAGAAACCCTAACCATAACCGTAAGTCAAGCTAAAAAGGTTTAATTTAAACTTAAAAATAAAACTTTTATCTTACAGTTTCGAAACTCCATTTAGGAGGTTGGTGGAAACACAGCCAAGGTCTGAGACCTTTGGTTAACAAAAAATTTTTGGTTTAACGGTGGTTTCCACCAACCTCCACAAAATTTTTAGGCTTCTATTTTCTCAATTCTATTTTTGTAAGCCTTAACAGCTTCTTTTATGAATTCTTCAGAAATAAACCCATGAGGTGTCGGGGTTTCAAGGATTCTTTTTGGTATTCTTAATTTTTTAAGATCAAATCCTTCTCTAACCTTAAACTCATATTTAGACTTTAAGATTCTCTCACCAACTCTTTCTAAATCCTTTACATTTAACTCGTATCCTACAACAGTTAACGCCTTAATAACAACCTCAGGAGTATAAACACCTCTGGCAAAAAAGCATACAACAAGACTTGAAAGAATTTGACGCCATCTTTCCTCCTCAAAAAGCATCTTTCCAACTTCTTCTGCACTAAGCTTCTTTTTTGAAACTGCAGCTTTTTCATCAACACTATATCCTGCACTATCCAGATGACTATGTCTTGAACCTGTTAAATAGCCAACATGCGCTGCTGGTCCTGTATGGTATCCAGGCATCTCATTTCCTCCAAAAGCTAAAGCAAACTCTAAGCCTCCATGTTTTAAGGCTGCATATTCAACACCCTTAGCCAAATCTTTATAAAATTCGTTTGGCTGAGTTACTATAAACCTGATGGCTTTAAGATAGGTTGTATAGTCTCCCCATCTAAACTTTAATCCTTCTGTCTCTTTTTCGCCGATTAATCCTTTTTCTTGCATTTCTGTAATCCATGCTAAGACAACACCTGTACTCATAGCATCTAAACCTAAAGTTTCAACCTCATCTATAATCCTAAGCAGCTTCTCGATAGAGTCTACTCCAAGCATAGAACCTAAAGCATAGATAAGCTCATAATCATAAGAAATCATTTTTGTCTTGTAAAAGTAAGGCTCAGTCTCATAAGGTTCACGTAAAGCTGCGATATGAATACAGCTTACAGGACAATGAGCACATGCAACTCTTCGACCTAAAAATTTTTCAGCAAAACTTTCACCAGAAATATTTTCTGCAGCCTCAAACTTGGTGTTCTTAAGATTTCTTGTTGGTAATCCCCCTAACTCATTTAGAGGGTTAACATTCATAGCTGTTCCAAGTTCATGGTATTTTCTCATTAAGGGAAGCTTTGTTGCTTTTTCAAAAATTTCTTTATATATTTCCCTGTAAAGTTTTGGTTTTTCTGGTTTAATTGAACGTCTACCTGAGATTACTAAGGCTTTAAGTTTTTTACTTCCAAAAACAGCACCTAAACCAAGCCTACCAAAATGTCTATAGGTTTCAGTTACTACACAAGCATAAGACACAAGTTTTTCTCCAGCCAACCCGATACGCATAATAGTTCTAACACCAGCACCAGGTTCAAGCTCTCTAATAATTCTTCCAACAGTGTAGCTGTCAGCTATACCCCATATTGCTGAAGCATCACGAAAATAAACTTCATCCCCATGAATAGCCAAATAAACAGGGGTTTCACTCTTACCCTTAATTACTATTGCGCCATAACCAGCCATTCTTATGGCTATTGAACTCCTACCACCACAATGACTTTCACCAAGATTACCCGTTAAAGGAGACTTAAACATAGCCACTGTTTTTGATGCAAGAGGAAAAAGACCGTTTAACTGGCCTACAGCAAAAATTATAGGGTTTGTGGAGTCAAAGGGATGAATATTTGGTGGACATTCTTCATGTAAAAGCTGAATAGCTACACCTGTTCCACCAAAATATTTTGAGAAAAGGTCTGGGCGTTCCTTAACCCAAAATCTTCTTCTTGAAAGATCAACGTAAAGAACTTTTATAATAGGATCTCCTTTAATCAACTAAAGGTTTCTCCTCCTTTAATTGGTTTAACTTCTAAAACTCCATAAGGACAAAAATCCACACAATAACCACAATAAACACAAATCACCGGTTTCTTTAATTCTTCATCCCAAAAAACAGCTCTAACACTACAAGCTTTAACACAGTTTTGACACCCAATACACTTATTCACATTTAAAATTACTCCTCCACTCTTCCTAATGGTAAGAGCATTTGTTGGGCAAACCTTTGCACACGGAGGGTTTTCACATGCACGACAAACAGTAACAATAAATCCACGTTCAACACCGCCAGCAGATCTAACATGGATAGCTGACTTTGAAAGTCCAGCTTCTCCAAATCTTCTTGTACATGCAAACATACAACATTGGCATCCAACACATAAGTCAACATCAACAACAAAAAGCCTTTTAGACTCCAACACTATAACACCAAACCTAAACAATGATATTTACACAACCAGTAAGAATTAAGCATTACTTTTAGCTTAGAAAAAGTTATTGTTATTATAAAGTTTCAAGGTTAATCATAACCGCTAAAAAAAGGACTTAAAAAATTATGCTTTGTAAATTTTACATAAAGCTGTTCTTAAAGGCCAAGAACCAAGAACTGGGTTACAGTATTCAGGATCATCATTTATCACAACGTTTATGTTTGACATCCATACACCATAAAGCCAAGGTTCTTCACCTGGCATTTCCGGAAACCACCAACCATGCTCTGCATGAACAACTTTTTCATCAATCCCGTTGAAAAGCTTAGCTTTTTGTCGAACTCTACCTCTAACAGTTTCAATCCAAACCCAGTCTCCATCCTTAATACCAAGCTTTTCCGCTGTTCTAGGATGAATTTGTACTATTGGATCTGGATGAAGTCTACGAATTGTTTTAATCTGCCGCCATTCAGAATGGTAAAATTCACGTATTTTACCTCCAGTAATTAAAACAAACGGATATTCTCTTGCTAATTCAGGATTACTAACGGGGGTTTCTTTTGGTTCCTCAAAATATGGTAAAGGGTCATAACCAAGCTTTTCAAGAATTGTTGAGTAAAGTTCAACCTTACCTGTTGGGGTTCCAAAACCTATTTTTTCATACTTTTTGTATTGGGTCGGTAAACTCATAAAACGGCCTTTCTTTATAAACTCTTTAAATGTATAACCTAAGGGCTTAAGCCTAAAATCATAGGCTTCTTCTAGGGTTTTCCAAGGCCAGTATTCTTCTTGGCCAAGTCTTATACCAAGTTCACGCCAAATTTCATAATCTGTTTTGTATTCGTATTCACCTTCTATTTTTTGAGGTAAGGCTGCTTCACCAGCAGCAATAGCGTTACCATAATCCATAAAAGTTGAAAGTACAGGTCTTTCAAGCCAACATGCAGCTGGGAGAACATAGTCTGCAAGCATAGCACTAGGTGTCATAAAAAAGTCTACAACCACATAAAGTTCCAAGTTTGGGCTTTTTAAGGCTTCATAAACAAGTTTTGTATTAGCCTGAGTAACCATAGGGTTACTAGCCATGGTTATCAAAGCCTTTACTGGGTAAGGTTTTCCTGTTAAAATTGCACGGTAAAGAGTTGGGGCATGAGCTTTACATTCCTCCATAAAAGTTCCGCCAGCCTTACCCCAAACCCTTTTCACATTTTCCACAACAAGCTC
>CAZAHF010000015.1:6231-21051 GCA_964484995.1 uncultured Candidatus Bathyarchaeia archaeon
CAAGCTCAATTTCTCTATGGGTTACAATTTTAGGGTTTGGACCTACAAGAACCTCCCCTCCTTCAACATCTATATTACCAGTCAAAGCTGCTAAAATCCATCTAGCATGAAGTGTTTGAGCATTGTTTGCTTGTTGCTCAACTCCCATACCCTCTAAAAAGCTTCCTGGTTTGTTAGTTGCATACATCCTAGCAGCCGCAATTATTTTTTCTTCAGGTACCTGTGTTATTTCTGAAACCTTTTTAGGGGGGTATTCTTTAACACGTTGTTTAAGTTTTTCAAATCCATAACACCATTTTTCAACAAACTCTTTATCGTAAAGTTTCTCCTCAATTATGACGTTTATCATACCTAGAAGTAACGCACAGTCTGTTCCAGGTCTTATTTGAAGCCATAAATCTGCCTGAGAGGCTGAAAGAGTACGTCTCGGATCTACAACTATAAGTTTTGCGCCCCTATTTCTTGCTTCACGTATAAGGTTGTAGGTTATTGGTCTAGCCACAGAGGGCTCAATTCCAAGAAGTACTATACACCTAGTTTTTGGACTTACAGAATAATGTGGGAACATCCCACAAACAACATTTGCAACAACACTCCTAGGACCAAAACATATCTGAGATTGCCCAGCATTGTTTGGGGTTCCATAAAGGTTTAGAAAACGTGCCCAATACTCAAGACATGTTCGATAGGTTCCTATTGTAGTTGCAAGCGCCTCTGAACCATACTTTTCCCTAATCTCCCTCAACTTCTCAGCAATCTCATCAAAAGCCTGCTTCCACGAGATTTTCTCCCATTTTCCCTCTCCTCTTTTTCCCACTCTTTTTAAGGGGTACCTTATACGGTTTGGATGATAAACATATTCACGTGCAGCTTTAAGTCTTACACATGTTCGAGTTGGTGGAAAAGTTTTTCTAGGAAACTTGGGATCCTCCTCAACTTTTACAAGGCGGTTTTCTTTTACATATACAAGAACTCCGCATTCACCTTTACACCACATACATAAACCCTTTTTAACCTCTAATTTTTCATCCAATGTTATCACCAATCCAGCCTTACTGTTTTAAAATTAAACAAAAATTTAATGCACGTTAATGTTTGTTTTGCATATATAAATCCTATGCTTTAACCGGTTAAGAATTAAGTGAGAGGTTTAGCATTAATACCAAGTTTTCTTCTTATAGAGTATGCTAGGTTTTGGTTGTAACCAAAAACCGTATAAACATTTTTTGGTTTTGTTCTTTTAACAAAATTTAAAAGCTGATAAAAATCTGCGTGATTACTTAGGGGGAATCCTCTCTCTTTATTTTTAAACTTTATAGCCCAACCTGTCGCAAAGATAGGGGTTTCATTTTTAAATTTAGGACGGTTATAAGCGTAAGTTGGATAAACAGCAACAAAACCGTTTTTAGGTTTAGTTTGCTGAGTTTTAAGGTTTATAGCTTGTCTCCTATAAACTCTGTTAACCTTCTCTACAGCTGGATGAACAGCAACCTCAACCTCCGTAAACTCATTAAGAACCTTTATAATTTCCTGAGATTTTCCGATAGGATAAACATAGAAAACAGGAACCTTTCTTTCACGAACCTTACAAAGAACCCATTCAACAATCCACTTGTAAACTCTTTCCCTGCTTGGAAAAATAAGGTCAGGTTTTCCATAGGTTGACTCTATAACAAGAATATCACATTTGATAGGAGTTGCTGCCTTAGTAATTAAAGTATTAACACAGTTAAGGTCACCAGTATAAACTACATTTCCCTCTGGAGTTTCAATTTTAAATGCTGCCGACCCTAAAATATGGCCTGAATCGTAGGCTGTTACTTCAAAATCTTCTATTCTAACTTTTTCACCATACCTTAAACGTTTAACATTGGTCACCTTTTTCCCAGAATAAGCCTCATAAATGTCTATGGTTTGATGGGTTGCAAACTTTCTTGCCTTTAAAGCTGAAAAGCCTGCTGTATGATCTTGGTGAGCATGGGAAATAAGAATATTCTTATAAGTAGAGTTGGATGTTTGAGGATCTAAACAAATAACACTTTCTCTAACCTTTACAACAACACCTTTATCCCAGTAAACCTCTAAACCCAACTTATACCAACCAAAACTATTGGCTCCTAAAATTAAAGTTCAAATAAGAGACATAAATAAACATATACTCGGTTAAGACTAGGTGAAAACATTTGAGCAGAGAAAAAAGAAGAAAAGAAGAAGCTCCTATGCCTTCTGTATCCGCAGGTCTTTTACGCTTTTATGAGGAAGAAAGTTTTGGAGTTAAGGTTAGACCCGAAATAGTTGTTTTTGCTGCAATTGCATTAATTTTGACGGTAGCTTTAGTTCACCTATTTTTGGGATAAAATTTCTACACGCTGAACAGAGTTTAAATGAATAAAAATCTCACTCTTCTTTTCCCTTGAGACTATACGTGGAACAGGGTTTGCTAAGGTTGCACGTAGAACAACAGCTTCAGCATCACTTAACCAAATTCCAGGTGGAGAATGAGAAATAGCTTCAATCTTTCCCTCATAACCAAAATCTCTATCCAAAATTATAATTGCTCTTTTGCCTATATGTCTCTCAAAAAAGTGGAAAACAGTTGGACTTATAGATTCTTCACTCATTACATTTCCCATCTAACATGCTTTAGATTTTTGATAAAGCCTCAGCCTCCTTTTTAGACATTTTCCTAACCCTAACTTTTCCTTCAACCTCAGAGATTAACGCACTATTCCCAAGAGGGTCCTTCAAAATAACAGTAAAAGAAGTTTTTCCATTCTTTGCATTCTTAAGCTTTAACAAAAACTCTTCAACTTTATCCTTTTCTTCATCAGCTATTTTAGTTTTTACAACTTCTTCAACACGGTCAAGTAAACCTTCAATGTTTGAAATAAATCCTTGCGAATATGGGCCAGGTTTTATTTCAACCCCAAGCTCAGGAATTCTAATAAATCCAGTGCTTGACTTTATAACCTTTATCTTTAAATCTTCAACCCCATTAATTTTGGCTATAAAAGTTTTTGGTTCCTGAGTCTTAAGGGGAATTATATCGTTATCCCTAAAACCACAAACACCACATTTTATTGTTAAAATGACAACGGGTCCAAAATACGGTATCTCTTGAGTTATCTGATTAACCATTATCTGTGGATTTCCACACACTGGACAGTGAGTTTTAAGATAAAATTGGTTCAATTTTTCACGTCTTAATGTTTTTTTACCTAAACCCTAGACAAGATAAACAATTTCTAGGAACTTATTAAAGAGTTTTGGGTTGTGGAGGTAAGCTTAGACGTCAAAAAACTAGCATCCGGGTTAACACTATACAGTTAAACCTAGAAAGTTTAGCATAAAAAAGTTAATTTGGATTGATATTTCCTAGGCGAGGTTATCATGTTTCTGAAAAACTTTCAAACTCTATTTAATTTTTTCCAGCTCCCCCATTAAGGATTTAACTTTTTCATCCATACTTCTACTGATGTCTCTTCTATCATCAACTTTAACCGTTGTTATAACACGTTTAATTCCCATCCTAAAAAGTGCTTCATGTGCAACCTCAGCAATCTTAAACGCTTCTCCTATACTTTTTGCTTCAAAAATGGTGCACATAGGTGTAATTTGATGTTTAACATTTAATTTTTTCAACTCCTTTATGGCTTGAGCTAAAAATCTACCAACACTTGGGCCTTCTCCTAAAGGAGTTATATTTAGTTCTACTACAACAACCATTTATCTTCACCAAAGTATCTAAACAATCTAGACCTTAAAAACGGTTAGTGTGGTGGTGTAAGAGTTTTCTAAACTTAAGGAGTCTTCAAAAATTTGGGATAGAGTAGCTGAGGGTTACGACAAATGGTTTAAAACAAAAAGTGGTTTAAGCATCTATAAACGTGAAAAAAGAAAGTTAAAACAGACTCTAAAAGGATGTAAAGGAAAACTTTTAGATGTTGGCTGCGGCTCCGGATTGTTTACCCTTATACCTGCTGAGGAAAACTTTGAGGTTTTTGGCTTAGACTTTTCACTTGCTATGGTAAAAGAGGCAAAAAAGAAAGGTGTTAAAGTTATTCTGGGAGATGCACACCACCTACCCATAAAAGAAAAAGCTTTTAATGCCGTAATGTTTTTTACATCTCTCGAATTTCTTGACGAAAACCAAGCCCTAAACGAAGCACAAAGAATACTAAAAAATCATGGTTGGTTAATTCTCGGCGTCCACAACCGTTTAAACCCTTGGAATCTTTACCGGAAAATAAAAGCAAAATTCAAAAAAGATTCAGTCTATAAAACCATAAAATATTACTCAGCTTCAAGTCTAAAAAAACTTCTTAGAAAAAAATCTTTTAAAATAGAATTCATTTCTACATGTGTTTTTCTACCCTTAAACTCAAAACTAGAATATTTCTTAGAAAAACTAGACTTAAAAATTGGAGCACTTCTTGTCGTTAAAGCTAAACTACAAACCTAAAAGGTTACACCATTTTTTAAACTAAAAGGTGGTGGAGGTTCACAGCACCGTCCTTTCCCGCCCCCTTTCGGAGAGCAGTACTGGACGGCGTCTTCAGGATTCACTTCCGAGTTCGGATGGGTTCGGGTCTTGCCCTGAAGACTATGGCCGTGAACCTCCACCACCTCTAAGATAAGTGGCTAAAAAGATAAAAACTTTTTTGGGAAACCTTTATTAATGGAAAAATTTTTTTGATGGTTATATTCTGTTTTATCTTGGATAAGTGGTGTTAGTGTAGAATGCCTATAGCTCAAGGTTTGTTTGGTGAACAAGTAAACGTTTGGTCATGGATAATTCAACTAGCCTTTCTTGCATTCATTTTTGCATACTTTTTTTATGGTCAAAGAATTCAAATGGCTATGTGGTCTAGAGATATTGAGAAAGCCCTGTATAAGTTAAAGCTTATGAGAGATCGCGCAAGAGAAACTTCAATAAAAACCGTTAAAGAACTGGGTAAACCTCCGACTGATCCAACTACAAGAATAGACCAGTTTTTAGAACGTGTTTTCATTCAGCCTGAAAGTATGGATCCTGCGGGAGTTGTCTGGAAGTTTGACCATTTGCTTAATGTTCGTGATTTAAGCATGAAAGATGAGGTTAAAAGAATAGCGCCTGAAGCTAAGGATGCAACTCTAAACAATCTGGAAAACCTGTTAGAGGCAGCTATGGATTTAAACCTTATCTATAGGACTGTTAAACACTATTATCTTTTTGGTAAAAGAACAAGGTCTTACATAATTATTGCTCAACTCCATATGCTTTTACCGCTAATCATGGAAACAGCCTCAGCCTATGAGGGAGCTATTCAAGCTTTTTCTATGGGTCAACCTATTGGAGATGGAGCTGGTCCTCTACTTGTAAGTAAACTTATTCGTGGAAGAGAATACAAAAAAATAGAAAAAGACATGGTTGTTGGTGAAACTGAGATTGAGGGTAGGAAAGTTTATGTTTTAAAGGCTGAGGGTCCTGGAGGAAACGTTGGAAAACCTGGTGATGCTCTTATGACTCTTTTAAACTCTCTTAACCAAAAACCTTCGCTTGTAATCATGGTTGATGCAGCCTTAAAATTTGAGGGTGAAAATACTGGTGATGTTGCTGAAGGTGTAGGTGCAGCAATAGGGGGGATTGGGACAGAAAAATTCAAGATTGAAGAGGTTACCTATAAGTATAAGATTCCCCTGTTTGCTGTTGTAATAAAAGAGTCTTTAAGAGAAGCTATAGCCCCTATGAAAAAGGAAATTTATGAGGGTGTGGAAAAAGCAATAGAAAGAGTAAAACGTATAATTAGAGAAAATACAAAAGAAGGGGAAACAGTAATTATTGCTGGTATAGGAAACACTATAGGCATAGCCTAAGCAACTTCCTTTAGGGATAAAAGTTATGAGTGAGAGAAAACCTTCAATAAACCCTATAATTCTTCTAATTTTACTTATTATACTAGTTTTTGTTTTCTTAACAGGTAGCCAAACACCTAAACCAGAATTTTCTCTTAAAAATTCTAGCTTCACGATGCTTCTTGGTTTTTTAGGCTTTCTACTAATATTTCTTGCATTACTTAGACTTTTAGCAAAAATGCCAACTCCAACCAAAAAAACAACATTAACAGTTATTCAATGTACAAAATGTGCATTTAAAAGTATTCGAAACTTTCAAGTTGGAGACTACATTCCAAAAATTGTTGGAACATGTCCAAGTTGTGGTGGGCCTTTCCAGATTGAAGCTATTTATGTTGAAGAAAAACCTCCAAAAAAGAAGTCTCCTGAGCCTTTTTAAAGGGTTATAATTTCAACGTTATCTTCTAAAACTATGATTGTATGTTCTGCTTGAGCTATAGGCCGCCTCTTTTTTTCAACAAGAATAGGGTAACCAAAAATATGTCTAGTTTTAACTAACCTATAAAAAAGTTCTTGAAAATTTTTTGTTGGAGAAACTTTTATTGCCCAACGTAAGGCAAAGGGGAGAGTGTTAAAATTCTTTTTTAAGTTTTCAAGCAAAATTCTTTCTTCCCTATTTTTTGGCGGTTTTTCCTTCAAAATCCTATAAATGAACCCCACACCATTTTCCTCTATTTCTCCTTCTCCATCAGCTGTTGTTGTAAAAGGTTCTATTGCATAAACTTTTCCCACTTCAACCCTATGGCTGTTTAATGAGCCTACATTAGGTATATGAGTTCCTCCATGAATCATAAATCGGGCAATTTCATGTCCTGTTAGGTTTCGGATAGGTTTTAAACCATATCTTTCTATAGTTGCTTGGATAACACTTCCAATAGTTGACACCTTAACACCTGCTTTAACGGTTTTTAATGCTGTTTCAAGTGCAGCCTCAGCAGCTTCTTTAAGGTTTAGAAACTCATAGTTAAAGCATATGGTTGTTGCAGTGTCCGCAATGTATCCGTCTATATGTACACCGATATCAACTTTTACAATTGAGTTTTCAGGAATTACCGTTTCATCACTAGGTGGTGAAGTATAGTGGGCTCCCACCTCATTTATGTCCACATTACATGGGAAAGCAGGTTTTCCACCTCTTTTTTTAATCTCATCTTCAACAGCTTCACAAACATCGATAATCTTCATTCCCTCTTTAATAAAACCCTCAACCCATCTTCTTACTTCTGAGGCTATCCTTCCAGCCTTCCTAAACTTTTCAAGCTCATCTTCGCTAAACATCTTAACCTACTTCTATCTTTTTAGTAGCAAAATAATTTTAAGTGTTTATGCCTAAAAATGTTGAGAGAAAGAATGATTAAAAAAAGATTTAAAACTTTAGCTTTAGGTGGGACATTTGATATTTTACATAAAGGCCATGAAAAAACTTTAATGGAAGCTTTTAGTTTAAGTGAAAAAGTTTTGATCGGACTTTCAACGGACAGCCTAATAAAATCAATGGGTAAGAGACACGAGGTTAATCCTTATGAAAAGAGAAAAAGAGTTTTAGAAAACTTTTTACATGAAAGAGGTTTAGACGGTAGGTTTGAAATCATACCTATAAACCACAGATGGGGAGTAGCTCATGAGCTTAAAAATCTTGACGCTATAATGGTTAGTAAAGAAACTTATCCTATAGCGCTTGAAATTAATAAGGTTAGAAGACAGAAAGGACTTAAAAAGCTTGAAATAGTTGTTTTAGAAAAACTTTTAGCAGAAAACGGTAAACCAATCTCGTCAACAAGAATAAGAGCAGGTGAAATTGACAGAGAGGGACATGTCCTAAAAAAGTGTAGGTAGAAAATTTTTGGCTTCCAAAAAACTTGTTGTTTATATTACAGGTTCTCCAGGAACAGGAAAGACTACAATATCGCCTAAACTTGCACAAAAGATAGAAGCAAAACATCTTGATCTTGGAAACATATGTATCGAGAAAGGTTTCCTGCTTGGATATGATAGCAAAAGGGAAACAAAAATTGTTGACTTGACTAAACTTGAAAAATACTTAAGAAAAGTTTTAAGGGAGAATAAAAATTTTGTTCTTAGCTCCCATTTTATTGTAAAACTACCTTCAATCTTTAAACCAAAAATTTTTGTTTTACGTTGCGAACCCTTTAAACTTCTAGAAAGGCTAAAATTAAAAGGTTTTCCGGAAAAAAAGATTTATGAAAATATTTGGGCTGAAATTTTAGATTCTTGTCTTCAGGAAGCTTTAACCCTTTATAAGTCGAGGCAGATTCACGAGGTTGATACAACAGATAAAAATGTTAATGAGGTTGTTAAAGAAATTATGATGGTGGTTAAGGGAAAAAGAAAGCCAAAAATAGGTGTTTGTAACTGGCTTAAAAAGTTAGAAAAAGAAGGAAAACTTAAAGAAGTTTTAAGTTGGAGTGAAAAAGTTGGGTTACCTGATCTTTAAATGTAGAACCTGTGGAAAACTAAATATGTCTAAGGAAGGACAAAAAACAAAGCTTTGTGCTTTCTGTGGAGCAAAAAACAATTTGTCTAGAGTTAGAGTTTTAGCAAAAGCTTTAAACCACTCTGAAGCCAGACAGGTAATCTCAAAGTTAAAGGTTTATGAAGTAAAAGCAAAAACAAAACCTTAACAGGAAGTTAGACATCCTTATTGGGTAAAAGCGTATATAGGTTTCTTATTAACATCTTGTTGTTAGAGTGGTGAAAGAAAAATGTCTTCTATGGCTGCAAGAAGGTTTTTTGAGGAAATAGCAACCCTCCTAGATAAACCGGTAGTAGTAATAACAACCTCAGAGAAGAGATATGAAGGAAACTTTGCAGGCTTTGATCCTGAAAGCCTAAGTATTTGTCTCTCAGATGCTAAAGATGAGCAGGGAAAAATTTTTCCTAAAATATTTCTAAGCGGGAACATTATTGCTCAGTTTTTTGCTGTAGAAAAACCTTTTGACCTTAAAAAGTTGGCTGAGAGACTTGAAAGAGTCTTTCCAAGGCTTGTTAAAGTCTATGAGGATGCTGGTATAATCCTTGTAATGGATAAAATTAGAGTAACTCAGGATGGTGTTATTGAGGGAACAGGTCCTGCTGCTGAGAGAGTTAAAAAGGTTTATGAGGAGTTTATAAAGGAGGGTGCTTAACTCCGTTAACACAAAATGAGTTAGGCCTATAAAGGTTAGAGGATAGAATAAACCTAAATTTTTTACTTACCACTTAAGGAATTCTCCCATCTAGGTGTAAGAAAGAATGGTTTTTGAGGTTAAGATTAAAGATCTTCTGGGAAGAATTGGGAAACTTAAAACCAAAAGTGGGATTATTGAGACACCAGCTTTACTTCCTGTTATTAACCCAAGAAAACTAGACATAAAACCAAAACAGTTTTTTGAAGAGTTTGGATATAAAGCCTTAATAACTAACGCCTATCTTCTAAAAAAGCATTTTGAAAGGGAGGTTTTGGAAAAAACCGTTCATGGTTTTTTAGACTATAAAGGTGTTATTATGACGGATTCTGGTGCTTACCAGATTTTAAGGTATGGAGAAATAGAAGTTCAACCCATGGAAATTTTAGAATTTCAAAAAAGGATTAAGAGCGATATTGGAGTTATTCTTGATATCCCGACAGGTTGGAGAGCTTCAAGAAAACATGCTGAATGGACTGTTAAAGAAACTTTAAATAGAGCTCAACAAGCAGTAAAATATCTCCAAGAAAAAAATGAGAGAACTCTTTGGGTTGGACCAATTCAAGGTGGAAATCATCTCGACTTGGTTGAGTTTTCAGCAAAAGAAATGGGTAAACTACCCTTCGATGTTTATGCTCTTGGCAGCCCAACAGAAGTTATGGAACAATATTTTTTTGATGTTCTTGTAGAGATGATAATAACCGCAAAAAGAAATCTTCCAGCAGATAAACCTTTCCACCTTTTTGGTGCAGGTCATCCATTTATGTTTTCTTTTGCAGTTGCACTTGGATGTGATCTTTTTGATTCTGCATCTTATGCTCTTTATGCAAAAGATGATAGATACATTACGGAAACAGGAACAATAAGACTAGAAAATCTAAGATATTTTCTCTGTAACTGTCCAGTTTGTAGAAGTTTAACGCCAGAGGAGTTAAAAGAAAAAGAGAAAGGTGAAAGAGAATTTTTGCTTATGAAACATAATCTTTATGCTTGTAAGGTTGAAATTGAACGTATAAAACAAAGTATTGTTGAGGGTAGGCTTTGGGAACTGCTTGAGTTAAGAGCAAGAAGTCACCCTGCCCTTCTTCAGGCGTTTAAAGTTTTGGCTAAATATTCAAAACTTCTTGCTAAAGAAACACCAGTCTATAAATCTAGAGGTATATTTATTTTTGAGGATACAAGTCTTATTAGACCTGAAATCATTACCCATAAAAGAAGGCTTTTAGAGTATTACGAAAAACCAGAAAAAGCAGAGATATTGTTACTTCTCCCCCAACCGGACTCAAAGCCTTTCCATAAATCTTCTCAGTATAAAAAGGTTGAAAAAATTCTTGATGAGTTAGGTAAGGATGGTTTAAATGTGGAAAAAATTCATGTCTGTTTTTATTCCGCCCCTTTTGGTGTTATACCTTTAGAAGTTGATGACGTTTATCCGCTTTCACAGTTTGAGGTTGCTAAACCTTATACTCCAACAATGGTTAAGGAAGCAGCAAAAACAATAGTTACGTATGCTAAGTTAAAAGGTTACAGTAAAGTTTTGCTTCATCCAAACTCATCCTTTCTAAATAAGAAAGTAGTTTTATGGTTGAGAAGAGGAATTGGCGATATTCTAATTAAAACAACTAGAAGAAAAAAAACATGGTCTTCTAAATCCTTAGAAGACCTAAAGAAAACCCTTAAAAAAGTTTTAGAAAGCTAAAGGGACCTGTTTTCTGATTTTATCTTGCTTTAACATGTTTCACTATTGGTGGTCTTGCCTTTTTTAAAACTCTATATCCACACTCTGGGCACTTAAATTCAGGCATCATAGATAATTCTTCATAAGTAATTTTTTTTCCACATCTTACACACTGATACTCTATTTTTGCAGCCAAAAAATTTCACCTAAAACTTATTCAAACACTTTTTCTTCACCTTCTAATAGCTTAACTGGTTAAAATATTTTGTTGTTGAGGGTTAAGTTTGCGTAAAAAAGGCTTTAAAGATTATCTTAAAAAGTTTCTTTCGGAAGAAGAAGTTTCAGCACTTAAATCTTCTCTTGAAATTGTGGGAACTATAGCTATTCTAAGAATTCCTGAAAGTTTAGCTTCAAAGGAAAGGCTGATAGGTGAAGCAATTTTAGAGTTGAATAAAAACGTTAAGACTGTTCTTAAACAGGTGTCTCCTATAAATGGGGATTTTAGAGTTAGAAGTCTTAGCTGGGTTGCTGGAGAAAAGCAAACTGAAACTATTCATAAAGAGCATGGTTGTCTTTTAAAGGTTGATGTTTCAAAGGTTTACTTTTCACCAAGACTCCAGTTTGAAAGGTTAAGGATAGCTCAGCTTGTAAAGCCTGGTGAAGTTGTTATAAACATGTTTGCTGGTGTTGGAAGTTTTTCGATAGTTATAGCCAAAAAATCAAGGCCATCTAAAGTTTACTCTATAGACTTAAACCCTACAGCAATCGAATACCTAAAAGAAAATATAGCTTTAAATAAGGTTGAAGATATTGTTGTCCCTATTCTTGGGGACGCAAAAGAGGTTGTTAACTCAAAACTTTTAAACACTGCAGACAGAGTTCTTATGCCTCTACCAGCCAAAGCATATGAATATCTACCTGAAGCCATAAAAGCATTAAGAAATTTTTCAGGCTGGATTCACTACTACGATTTTACTTATGCTAAAAAAAATGAAGACCCCAAACAAAAGATGATTAAAAAAGTTGAAAGTAAACTTGGCAATGCAGGATTTCCAATAGACTTTTTTATTCAAAACTCAAGAGTTGTTAGGTCTGTTGGACCAAACTGGTACCAGGTTGTGTTAGACATCCGGATAAAACCTAGGGCTTGACGGCAATTAAGTATACTGTTAAAGTTTCAAAAAGCAACCTCTTCTTTGTTTTAAATTTTATCCTAAATCCTTTGGTCTCAATAAGTTTTTCAAGACCATCTGGATTTAAAACAGCTATATCAGAGTAGAGCACCTGAATTTTTCCATTTGGTTTAAGATGGTTTGAGACTTCATCAAAAAATCTCCTAATTAAAAATCCATCAGAGTCTATCCATGCTCTTTCAAGAAGATTTTTAGGTTTTCCTGGAAGATAAGGTGGATTAAAAATTATTAGATCAAACTTTTCCCTCTTTAATGGTTGAAATAAGTCTCCAACTAAAACCTCAACTTTATCACTTAACCCATTTAACCTAATGTTTAACCTTGCACACTTAGCAGCCTTAGGATTTATGTCCAGAGCTAAAACCTGAGAAGCTTTTTCAGCAGCAAAAACTGCTTGGATACCCACACCGCAACCCATGTCTAAAACTATGTCCCCATAGCTAACTTTAAGACTTTCAGCTAAAAAAATACTTGTAAAAGTCCATTTTGGTCTAAAAACTCCTGGACACAAATAAAAAACCTTTCCTTTAAACCTAAACAAAGACTTTTTTTCTTGTTTATGGAGAAGTTTAAGACCTAAACATGCTGACCTTTGTATTAACCTTCTAACTTGGTTAGAAAGCATTTTTAAAATCCTTAGACCTTCCTTATTTTTAGAAGTATAAACAAACTTAAGGTTGAGTTAGGTGGAAAATAAAGATTTTCATAAATACACAAATTTTGAAAGGGTTGTTTCCATAGTTAAATCTGAGAATGTTGAGTATGCTGTAAATCAGTGTATTAAACTTTTGGGTGGTATAGACTCTATTCTTAGGTCTAAACATAAGGTCTTAATTAAGCCAAACTTTTGTGGCGGGTTACCCTGGGAAGAAGGGTCGATAACAAATCTTAAAGTCTTAATTACCGTCGCAAAAATTTTTTTGGATGCTGGATTTAAGGAGGTTTTTGTTGGAGAGGCTGATGGAAGCTTTAACAAAGCTGACTGGATGTTTAACGAGTTAAATCTTCAAAACCTAGCAGAGGAACATGGATTTAAGCTCGTTAACTTGAGTAAGGGATCTTCTGTTGAAGTTTCAGTTCCAAATCCCCTTACCCTTAAAACTCTAAAACTTTCAAAAGTTGTTGTTGACAGTTTAGTGGTAAGTGTTCCAGTTTTAAAAACTCACCCATGGGCAACCGTAACCTTAAACCTAAAAAACATGTTTGGGATAACCTATAACCCGAATAAGTTTAGGCTTCACTCAGTATTAGATGAAGCTATTGTGGATATTAACAAAGTTGTTAAACCAGTTTTATGTATAATCGATGGAATAGTAAGTGTAAAAAATGGTAAGTTTTCAAGAGCTTTATGGGTTGGAAATCCGCCAATAAAATCTAATCTTATAATTGCTGGTTTAAACCCTGTTGCTACAGATGCTGTTGGAGCAAAAATTTTAGGATATAACCCAGCAGAAATCAATCATATTAAACTTGCAACCCAGCATGGTTTAGGAAATCACAACATGGAATATATAAAAGTTAAAGGTGAACCTGAAGAAGAAATAAACAAACTTTTGGGCTAAAAAAGGGTCCTCGGCGTTTTTCTTACAAATCTTCCAGTAAGAGCAACTTTAAATCCGCAATCTGGACATCTATTTTCTCTTGTTAATCTATATTCTACAACCCTGTAGCTAAGCCTACCAATAAGAAGTTTTCCACATTTTGGACAGTAGGTGTTTTCACCTTTATGACCGTAAACATTTCCAATATACGGATATAATACACCTTCTTTTTTAGCCATTGTATAGGCTTTTTCAAGAACCTCAATTTTTGTTGCTGGGTTTTTAAATCTGTAAGCTGGATAGTAACGCGTAAAATGTAAAGGTGTTTCTGACCCCACCTCTTTTAAATGTTTTTCGATAATCCATTTTAAACATTCCTCATCATCGTTAACTCCCGTTATAACAAGATTAACTATTTCTACATGAATTCCCGTTTTCTTTGCTTGGCGTGCATTTCTCCAAATAAGCTCTACATCAACACCGCCACAATAGTCTCTATAAACTTCCTTATCTCCTTTAACATCTATTTTTAAGCCATCTAAACCAGAAATCCTCAAAAGTTCTATGGCTTCTAAAGTCATATATCCGTTTGAGACATAACAACAGTAGAGCCCCTTACTACTTCCAAGCTTAAACAAATCTAATGTCCACTCTGTTAGGAGTGTTGGCTCTTGAAAACTTGCACATAAACCTTCATCCCCAAACTTTAAAGCTAAATCTACAATTTTTTCAGGAGGGTAATAGTTTGGTTTTAAAGGGTTAGGTTCAACTTTAGAAAGTGAAAAATTTTGGCACCACGGACAGTTAAAGTTACAAGACCATGTAGAGAAGGTTAATGCTGTTGAGCCTACCCAGTAATGAAAGAATGGTTTAATCTCTATAGGTCTGCTTTCAACTGCACTTAAATCTCCATAAACTAACGTGTAAAGTTTTCCTTCAAAATTTACTCTTGTTTTACAGTATCCCTTCTGATTTTCGCCTAAAACACATCTGCGCTCACAAAGAATGCATTCAACCTTATTATTTCTAAGTTTTTTGTAAAGTTTTGCTTCTTTTACCGTTGGCTGCTTCAAAAGAATTTCTTTTACTACTTTATCCATGGAAATCTATCCACAATTGATTTTGTTCACTTAAAAATTAAACATTTATTATTTTAACAAGCCAAATATATAGAGTAAAAACAGAAAAGAGAAACTTAGGAGGTTTAATCTTGAATTTTGAATTAACAGAGGAACAAAAGGACATCAGAAGAGCTGTTCAAGAATTTACCCAAAAAGAGTTTACTAGGGAGAAGGCTTTGGAGCTTGATCAGAAGGAAGAGTTCCCAT
>CAZAHF010000016.1:0-20638 GCA_964484995.1 uncultured Candidatus Bathyarchaeia archaeon
GTATTATATTAATACATACTAGAGTAAAAAGTCTTTGACGGTAAGTTTAAGTCTTTTCTTTAAAACTTTAAAAGAAGAGAAAAAACAACTTCTTGTGGTTAAGATGAGCGAAGAATCTGTTGTAATGTGGGTTGAAAAATATAGGCCAAAAACCTTGGATGAGGTTGTAAACCATAAACAGATAATAGAAAGCTTGAAAGGTTTTTTAAAAAATCCGCTTACAATGCCGCATCTACTTTTTGCAGGTCCACCTGGAAATGGGAAAACAACTGTTGCTTTATGTTTAGCAAGACATTTGCTTGGTGAAAACTGGAGAAACTATACTTTGGAGCTTAATGCTTCAGATGAGAGAGGAATTCAGATGGTTAGGGAACGTATAAAAACTTTCACTAGACATTTAACAGGAACAATGGCTAATGTTCCTTATGGTTTGGTTATTCTTGATGAAAGCGACCAAATGACTGCTGAAGCTCAAACAGCTCTTCGTAGAATTATGGAGGCTAACTCAAGAACCTCAAGGTTTATTCTTATCTGTAACTATTCAGGTAAAATTATTGAGCCTATCCAGAGTAGATGTGCAATTTTTAGGTTTTCACCATTAAGGAAGGAGGATGTTGCGGAATATCTTCGCCGTATCGCAAAAAACGAGAAAGTAAACCTTACAGATAGTGGTGTAGAAGCGATAATAGAGCAGTGTAATGGTGACCTTAGAAGAGCTATAAACACTTTACAGGCTGCGTCAACCATAAGTAAAACGGTGGATAAAAAGGTTGTTTTGCAGGTTATTGGTAAGGCTGGAGCGGAGGAGATTCGTAGCTTAATTGAAAAAGCTTTAAAGGGGGACTTTTTAAAGGCTAGAGAAATGCTTTATGAGCTTATGACAACCTACGGGCTTTCTGGAAGCGACATTATTAGACAAATTCACCGTGAAATCTTTAATCTTAACCTTCCGCAAAAAACTCAAATCGAGATTGCAGATCTTATTGGTGAATACGATTTTCGTTTGGTTGAGGGAGCTAATGAAGATATTCAGCTTAGTGCTTTACTAGCTCAACTTACAAAGTTTGGTCTTCAAAAAGCTGCTTAGAGGATTCTTTTATGTGTGCTAGTTTAATGTGGACTGAAAAGTATAGGCCTCAAACTATAGGTGAAATTATAGGCAATGAAGAAGCTAAAAAGGCTTTTGTTTCATGGCTTAAAACATGGAAGCCTGGAAGTAAAGCAGCGTTACTTTATGGTCCTCCAGGTGTAGGTAAAACAACTCTTGTTCAGGCAGCAGCAAAAACATTTTCCTATGATTTAGTGGAGATGAATGCTAGTGATACTCGTACAGCTGAAAAAATTATGAGGGTTGCTGGCCATGCAGCTTCTGAAGACTCTCTTTTAACTTATTTCTCAGGTTCAAGAGGAACTCTTATTCTTCTTGATGAGGTTGACGGCATTCATGGGAAAGAAGATCGTGGTGGTATTGGAGCAATATTAGGAGTTATTAGAGAGTCGAAGGTTCCTATTGCTTTGGTTGCTAACGATATTTCTGATGTTAGACTTAGAGACCTTAAAAATGAATGTTTACTAATACCGTTTCAACATGTTAGACCTCCCCTAATTTTGGCTTTGCTTAAAGAGTTATGTAAAAAGGAAGGTTTAGAGGCTGATGAAGAAGCATTAAAACTTTTAGTTAACCGTTCTGAGGGTGATGTTAGATCAGCGATTAATGATCTTCAAGCAATTGCTGAAAGAACAAAGCATATAACGGTTAAGGATGTTGAGGGTTTACTTCCAAGAGATAAACAAATTACTGTTCAAGAAGCTCTAAGAAAAATTTTTTTGGCTGAACACCCTATAGAGGCAAGAAGAGCTTTAGCTGAGGTTGACATAGATTTTGATATGCTTCATCAAACAATCCATGATAATCTCCCCTACCAGTATAAGGACCCTGAAGATCTTGCAGCAGCCTATGATGCGTTATCTCGTGCAGATCTTTATTTTGGGAGAATTAGACGCACAAAAGATTGGGGGCTTTTAAGCTATGCTTTAGAGCAGATGACCGTGGGTGTTGCTGCTTCACGTAAGAAGAGCTATTATCCGATTGGATACAGGTTTCCTCCCTCAAAAATAATACTGTTAAGTAAAAGTAAGGCTGAACGTGAGCTTAAGGATAGTATTTGTGCATTAATAGCTGCAAAATGTCATGTTTCACGTAAACGTGCTGCTCTAGATTTTCTGCCTTTTTTAAGAGTTATTTTTGAAAACAATCCCTTAGAAGCTAAAAAAATTGCGTCATGGTTTAACTTGACAGATGAGATGGTAGCGTATCTTTCAGGTAAAAAAGTGCCAAAAACAAGAAAAAAGTGAGTTGAAGCTTATGGTTATAGTTATTACAAAAAAGGGAATTAAACTTCCCTATATGGGAAAAGAAAAGTTTGCTGAGCTTATGCGTGTAGGCTTAAAATATGATAGACAAACAAGAACCTTTCAGATAGATAGAACAGAGTATTTGGAGCAGATAAAGGGTATTTTAACAGAAATCTTGAAAGAACCAGTAACATTTGCTCAAACATGCATTATCTGCGGGAAAGAATTCCCATGTATTGAGTGTCCCTATGAAAAAATATGTAAGAGTAAAGATTTTCCCTCCTACTGTATATGTAAGAACTGTTTAAATAAACCTGAACTCTACAAGCTTTATCTTGAAAAAACAAACAAACTTATCGGTCTTTCAACCTAAAAAATTAGATGGGAGACCCCCTTATGGATAACCCGTTTAAAACCTCAGATTTTAAATTTAACCATCAAAAGGTTAAATTGGTTGCTCTTAGAGCAATCCCAAAAATAAGTTTAGCTGGAGAAGAGTTCGGTCCGATAGAGGAAGATGAATACTTTGAGGTTAAAAGCTGGATTGCAGATGAGCTAATAAAGAATGGTTATGCTAAACTTGTTGATGAAGAAGAAAAACTAACAATGGTTGATATTCAGAAGGCTCAGATTGTGGAGGCTATTCAAAGTCCAAGAAACCTTTCAATTTTACCTAAAAACTTCTATCCTAGACTAAGAAAGTTCTTAAAGGAGCTTGAAGAAAAAAGTCTCCATGATCCAGCTAAAAAAATAGAGTTTCAAAAAGCTTTTCAGATAGCAACAGATATTGTTACAAGCCGAATTAATAAAATTCTAATTCTTTCATCTGTTAGGGAGAGAGACGAAAATCTGCTTAAAAACTTAACCCTTGAAGAGAGAATCTTATATGAGAAGCTTTACCAAACAGTAAATGAGTGGCGGAACTCTCTGTTTAAAGGTTAAATTTTAGGGTTGGTTAAAAGATTGGTTGAAGTTCCTGAAGAGGTAAATATTCAAGAAAAGTTTGAAGAATTTTTTAAGCAGGAAAAGTATCGTAACTTAATTAAACAGATGGCTTTAGCAGAAAAACATTCAATTACAATTGATTTTATTGATCTTTCTCTTTTTGATAATAAACTTGCAATAGAACTTCAAAACAACCCTGAAAAATATCTTCAGGAATACGCTATTCCTGCATTACAGGCTCAGCTAAGAATAGAGGATAAACAGTATGCTGAGATTGTTGATAGGCTTTATGTTAGGGTTAAAGGGCTGCCTGAAAAAGTTTCTTTAAGAGCTATAGGTGCAAAACATATAGGAAAACTAATTTCTTTTGATGGAATTGTTGTTAGATCAACACCAGTTCGACCTCTTCTTCTAGAAGGAGTGTTTAGGTGTAAAAAATGTGGAGCTGAAGTTGGGGTTCCCCAGTCTGGAACTTTTATTAAAGCACCAAAAGAATGTCCTGCATGTAGGATTGGCAGGGAGTCTGGTTTTGAGCTTGATGTTGAAAAATCTAGGTTTATAGATTCTCAAGAGTTAAGAGTTCAGGAGAAGCCTGAAGACCTTCCACCAGGTCAACTTCCAAGATATGTTGAAGTTTTTGTTGTTGATGATCTTGTTGATGTTGCAAGACCTGGTGACAGGGTTGTTGTAACAGGTATTGTTAAAGCAAGATCTGAAACCATTCCTGGGAAGGGTAAGTTAAGGTCTTTTTTAACCTATGTTGAAGCAAACCATATAGAGACTATAGGTAAAGAGCTTGAGACTGTTGAGATTTCTCCTGAGGATGAGAAAAAGATTTTGGAGATAGCTAAAAGAGATTTTATTCATAAGGATATTATGGATTCTATTGCACCTTCAATTTATGGCTATGACGACATTAAGGAGGCTATAATGTATTTGCTTTTTGGCGGAGTCCCTAAGGTTACAGCTGAAGGAATCCCTATTAGAGGAGATATTCATGTTCTGCTTGTTGGTGACCCTGGAACAGCAAAATCTCAAATCTTGAAGTATGTAGCTAAGGTTGCTCCTAGAGGGCTTTATACAAGTGGACGTGGAACAACCGCGGCTGGTTTAACCGCTGCTGTTTTAAGAGAAAAAGGTGGTGGAATGGTTTTAGAAGCTGGTGCTCTTGTTCTAGCTGATAAAGGTGTTGCATGTATAGATGAAATTGACAAGATGAGAGACGAAGACAGGATTGCTATGCATGAGATGATGGAGCAACAGACAGTAAGTGTGGCTAAGGGTGGAATTATTGCAACTCTCAATGCTAGAGCCTCAATTTTAGCTGCTGCAAACCCAAAGTTTGGAAGATATGAGGATAGGCTTTCTGTGGCTGAGAATATAGATATACCGATTGTGATTCTTTCAAGATTTGACTTAATTTTTATTCAGAAGGACTACCCTGAAAAAACTGTGGATGAAAAGCTTTCTGAGCATATTTTAACTGTTCATAGGACTGGTGGGGCAGCTGCCAAACCACCTATTCCACCAGAGCTTCTTAGAAAGTATATAACCTATGCTAGGTCTAGGATTAACCCTAGACTTACAGAGGAAGCTGCAAACCATCTTAGAGAGTTTTATCTTAAAATGAGGGAGATGTCTGGAAGCGGTGAGGGAACACCTGTAGCTATAACTCCGAGACAGCTTGAAGCACTGGTAAGAATTGCTGAAGCTAGGGCTAGAGCAGCCTTAAGAGAGGAAGTAACAAAAATTGATGCTGAAGCAGCCATAAGGATTATGAAGAGGTCTCTTCGGGATGTTGGAGCTTTAAGAGAGGAAGTTGCGGATATTGATGTTATAATGACAGGGAAACCTGCAACTTTAAGAGAAGGTTTAACAACAGTTTTAAGGGTTGTTGGAGAGATGGAGAAGGAGAAAGGGGAAGCTGAGCTTGAAGAGCTTTATTCTAGGCTTGAAGCTGAATATGGAGTTGATAGGGGAAAGGCTGAAGGTTATGTTAGACAACTTATAAAAGATGGTTCCTTATACTTTTCTGATGCTGAACATAAGCATGTAAGAAGAACTAAGGGTTAAGGGTTTACTGGTGGTTTTTTGCATTTAAACGATGTTAACATTCCTTTTGAAGCTAAGAGGCTTTTAGCTGAATTTGGTTATGGAGAGTTTTATCCTCCTCAAGCTGAAGCTATAGGTAAGGGTGTTTTAGACGGTAAAAAGTTTGTTCTGGCAAGCCCTACTGCTTCCGGTAAAACTTTGGTTGCTGAGCTTTGTGCTTTAAAACATATATTGGAGAGGGGTGGAAAAGTTCTTTATCTTGTTCCTCTTCGAGCTTTAGCTTCAGAAAAATATGAGGATTTTTTAAAGTATGAGAAGCTTAGAAAACCTAATGGTGAAAAAGTAAGAGTTGCTGTTTCAACAGGTGACTATGATAGTAGTGACCCGTATCTTGAGCGTTATGACCTAATAATTACAACAAACGAGAAGGCTGACAGTTTACTTAGACATAGAGCAAGATGGCTTAACGATGTTACTCTTGTTGTTGCAGATGAGGTTCATCTGCTTCAGGATGCTGACCGTGGGCCAACTTTAGAGGTTGCTCTTACAAGGTTAAGACAGTTAAACCCAAATATTCAGGTTTTAGCTTTAAGTGCAACAATAAAAAATGTTGAAGAGGTTGCTGGATGGCTTGAAGCTGACTATGTAGCTATGGATTGGAGGCCTGTTCCATTAAGAGAGGGTGTATTGTTTAATGACGAGATTGTTTTTAAAGATGGCGGCTCAAGAAAAATCGAAAAGCTTCATCAAAACCCAACCATAAGTCTAGCTGCTGAAACTGTTAAAGGTGGAGGTCAAACATTAATTTTTGTTGAGGCTAGAAGAGCAGCTGTGTCTTTAGCTCAAAAAATAGCGCCTGTGATTCGAAAACTGCTTTCTAAGTCTGAGTTAAGGGCGTTAAAAAGTGTTTCAGAAAAAATTTTAGGTACTGGTGAAAAAACAAGTTTAAGTGAAATTTTGGCTAAGCTTATTGAGGACGGTGTTGCTGCCCATCATGCTGGTATTTATGCTGCTCACAGAAAAATAATTGAAGATAATTTTAGGAAAGGATTAATTAAAGTTATTGTTGCAACACCAACTCTAGCAGCAGGAGTAAATCTTCCAGCAAGAACTGTTGTAATTAATAGTCATATTCGTTACGAGCCTGGTTATGGTAGGATGGAAATTCCGATACTTGAGTACAAGCAGATGGCTGGGAGAGCAGGTAGACCAAAATATGATAGGTTTGGTGAAGCTATCCTTGTTGCTTCTTCGCCAGATGAACAGGAATATTTAATGGAGTATTATGTTTGTTCAAAACCTGAAAGGATTTGGTCTAAGCTTGCTGTTGAGAGAACCTTAAGGTCTCATGTGCTTTCAGCTATAGCTTCAGATTTTGTTAAAACTGAACAAGGATTGTTTGAGTTTTTTAGTAAGACCTTCTACGCCTACCAGTATGGTGAAAAAATAATTGAAAGACCGATTTATTCAGCATTAAAATACCTAGTTAAAAATGATATGGTTTTGTATGATGGACAAAAACTTGAGGCAACAAACTTTGGAAGAAGGGTTTCCGAGCTTTATATAGACCCTGAAACAGGGGTTATTATTAGAGATGGACTTATAAGCAAACCAGAAAATCTAACAGAAATAAGTTTTCTTCATCTTGTTTCTCATACACCTGATCTAATACCTAAACTCTACCCTTACCGAAAAGAAATTGATAGGCTTAAAGTCTTTTTAGAAGAGCATAAAGAAGAGTTTATGTTTCCGGTTCCGGATCCATGGGAAAACTATGTTGAATATGAGGCTTTTCTTGGTGAACTTAAATGTGTAAATGTTCTCTATCATTGGATTGAGGAAACACGGGAAAACGATTTACTTGAAAAATTTAGGGTTGAACCTGGAGATCTTTATAGGCTTGTTGAGATTACTGATTGGCTTCTTTATGCAACCCATGAGTTAGCTAAGCTTTTTGGTTATAAAGAGGTTTTACCTATAGTTAACGAGTTAAGGTTTAGAGTTAAGCATGGTGTAAAATCTGAGCTTATACCTTTAGTCTCTTTAGAAGGTGTTGGAAGAGTAAGAGCTAGAGCCTTGTTTAACGCCGGGTACTGGTCAATAGAAGCCTTAAAACATGCTTCTATAACAGACCTTATGAAGGTTCCGGGGGTAGGTCAAAAACTTGCAAAAAGGATAAAAGAGGAGGTTGGTGGAAAGATTAGGCAAAAAGAGTTAAAAGAAGAAACTTTAGAAGAGGTTGGTGTTCAGGAGTCTCTTGAAACTTATAGTGGGGAAGAGTAGAAAACTTTTATTTTAGTAAGCTAAATTTTTTAGGGAGACTTAGGATTGTTTGATGGGATGAGTTTTGCCAAGTTGGGGGTATTCGATTAAAAATTTAAACCCTGAAAAAACAGCTATTGCAAGTGGAAGAGACCTTAGAATATCGCCTAAAGCAGCTAGAGAAATCTGTGCAACAATAAAAAACATGAAGCTTGAGGATGCTAAAAGGTTTCTTGAAGATGTTATTGCCCAGAAAAGACCTGTACCGTTTAGAAGACATAAAAAAGAAGTTCCTCATAGGAGAGGTCTTCAGGGCTGGTATGCTGGACGTTACCCTAGAAAAGCATCAAAAGAAATTTTAAAAGTTTTGAATGCTTTAGAGGCTAATGCTGAACAAAAAGGGCTTGATGTTGAAAGACTTTGGATAATTCATGCGGCAGCCCAACGTGGAACAAAAATTAGGAAGTATATTCCAAGAGCATTTGGAAGAAGTACTCCATATTTCCAGCAGTTAACTCATGTTGAACTAGCTGTTGAGGAAAGATAGACGTTTTTTCTGTAGCCTTTAGGCTAGTGTATGACACTGCATTGCAGTGCATTGTAAGTTATTTTTATTTTTAAGTGGAAGCTGGATTTTTCGGCTACCTATTTCTTGTTAACTATGGTTATTATTTGTAGTATAATATTGGTCTTTTAGGGGTAAAACTTAAAGCTTTGTTACCATATTTGTCTAAAGCGTTAAACATATTAGGTATGTTGGAGGATTATGAGGGGTAAATGTCTGCAATAAAACAGATAATTGCTGAGTCAAAAAAGAAGGTTGACATAGATGAGTTTCTTCAGAAGGAGTTGGCTAGAGCAGGTTATGGAGGAGTTGAAATAACAAAAACTCCTCTCGGAACAAGAGTTACAATTTATGTTGTAAGACCAGGGTTAGTTATTGGTCGTGGAGGTGAAGGGATAAGAAATCTTTCAAGGATGCTTGAAGAAAAATTTGGTCTTTTTAATCCGCAAATTGCTGTTGCTGAGGTTCCTGTTCCTGAGCTTAATCCAAGAATTATGGCCTCGAGAATAATTTCAGCCTTGGAAAGAGGTGTTCACTTTAGAAGAGCATGCTACTGGGCTCTTAACAGCATAATGAATGCTGGAGCCTTAGGAGTAGAAATAATTATAAGCGGAAAACTAACAACTGAACGTGCAAGATACGAGAAGTTTAAGGCTGGTTATCTTCCAAAAGTTGGAGACCCTGTTCTAAAACACGTGCAAAAAGCAGTCTTATATACTCAACTAAAACCTGGCCTATATGGGGTTAAAGTTATTATTGTTCCTCCAACCTACAAGTCTCCAGACCAATACCAGATTAGAGAAGTTGTAGTTGAAAGAAAACCTGTTGAAGCAGAAGAGGAAGCTGGTAAAGAAGAAGTTGAGGGTAAACCTGAAAAAGAAAAGACTGAAGGTGAGGTGGAGGAGGTTAAGAAGGAGTAATGCCAATCTTAAGGATGAGTGAAATTAGGTCTATGAGCAGAGAGGAAAGAGAAAAAAAGCTTTCTGAGCTTAGGGTTGAGCTTATGAAGCTTAAAACAAAGGTTAGAGCTAAAGGCACTCTTGAAAATCCCAAAGAAATTAGAGAGATTAGAAGAACAATTGCAAGAATATTAACCGTTCAAAGAGAGGAAGAGTTAAAGGGGAGGAAATAGAAGTGATGACCCCGATTACACCTAAAAACGTTTGGAGGCATGAACTGATAGGTTTAGAGGTTAAGGTTGCTAATAGTACCTGTAAGTCTCATATTGGTTTACATGGGAAAGTTATTGATGAGACAAAAAATATGCTTATAATTGATGATGGTTTTAAGAGAAGAAAAATCCCAAAAAACATTTCAGAGTTTAGATTTAAACTTCCGGATGGATGTTGGGTTTCTATTGATGGAAAGATTTTGGTTGGTAGACCTGAAGATAGGGTTAAAAAAACTATTCGAAGGTGGTAGATTTTGGTTAGAAACATAGGAATCCCTGTTAAACCACCAGAAACCGAATGTAACGATCCGAAATGTCCTTTCCACGGAAATCTTCCAGTTAGAACAAAAGTTTTGGAGGGAAAAGTTGTAAGTGCAAAAATGCGTAAAACGGTTGTTGTTCAAAGAGACTACTTACACTATATACCAAAGTATATGCGTTATGAAAGAAGAAGAAGCAGAATTTCAGCTCATAACCCTCCATGTATAGCTGCAAAAGAAGGAGATATTGTAAAAATAGCTGAATGTAGACCCCTAAGTAAAACGGTTTCTCATGTTGTGATAGAAAAGGTTTCTAAAGGTGGTTAAGGCTTATGTCCGTAAAAAGTAGAGCTGTAAGTGCAAGAGGAATTCTTGAATACAGACCAAAAATATCTAAAGGAGTCCCTGTTGGAGCAGTAGTAAAATGTGCGGATAACACTGGGGCAAAAGAACTGAAGGTGATTCAGGTTGTGGGGTATAAAGGAAGACTTAGAAGACTGCCTACAGCTGGAGTTGGAGACATGATAATGGTCTCAGTTAAAAAGGGAACACCAGACATGAGAAAACAAATTTTTCCTGCTGTCCTTATTAGGCAAAGAATGCCGTTTAAACGGATTGATGGAACAACAGTTCAGTTTGAAGATAACGCAGCAGTTGTTATAACTCCTGAGGGAGAATTAAAAGGAACAGAGATTCGTGGTCCTGTTGCAAAAGAAGCTGCTGAAAGATGGCCAAGAATAGCTAGTGTTGCAAGTATGATTATATAGGTGGATAAAAGAATGGTTGTTTCTGCAAAACCATCAAAACAAAGAAAGTTTTTGTGGAATGCTCCACTTCACAAAAGACGTAAAATCATGTCAGCTCCTTTATCAATAGAACTTAGGGTAAAATATGGTAGAAGATCTTTCCCTGTTAGAGTTGGTGATGTGGTTAGGGTGCTTCGTGGAGACTATGCTGGAATGGAAGGAAAGGTTAAAAGTGTGGACCTAAAAAACTATAGGATTACAATTGAAGGTATAACAAGAGAAAAAGCTGATGGTACAACAGTTTTTATTCCAATTCACCCCTCAAAAGTTGAGATTAAAAAACTTAACCTAGACGATAAATGGAGAACCCAAAGGTTAACCCAAAAACCCGTGGTTGAGGAAAAAGCTGAGACTGAAACGGTAGAAGAGGAAAAGGGAGGAGAATAATTTGGGTAGTAAAGGTGGTAAAAGTCATCTTAAAAGACTTGCAGCACCAGGTTTTTGGCCTATCCATAGAAAGGAAAAGGTTTGGACTATAAAACCTTCTCCAGGGCCTCATCCGTCAGATAGAAGCATTCCTTTACTTGTTGTTGTTAGAGATTTGCTTGGTTTAGCTAAAACAAGTAAAGAGGCTGGTATAATAATTTCTGAGGGTAAGATTAAGGTTGACGGGAAAATTAGGAAGGATAAAAAGTTTCCTGTCGGACTTATGGATGTTATTGAAGTTTCAGGTTTAAACAAGTTTTTTAGGGTTGTTCCCAGTACCCAAAGATTTTTTGCTTTTCAACCAATAGATGAGGAAGAAAAAACGTTTAAGCTTTGTAGAATAGAAAATAAGACAACAGTTAAAGAAGGAAAAATTCAGCTTAACCTTCATGATGGAAGAAATATTCTTTTAAACCCTGAAGAAGCTTCTGGAAACGGTTACAAGGTTTTAGATGTTTTAAAGGTTAGTCTTCCAGACAACAAGATAATTGAACATCTAAAGTTTGAGGAGGGTATGTACGCTGTAATTATTGGAGGGAAAAACACAGGTAAACATGGAGTAATCATTGAAATTGAAAAAACACCCTACAAAAAGAGAAAACTAAAAACTGTAAAAATTAGGGGTAAAGATGGTGTTGAATATAACACGATACCTGACTATGTGTTTGTTGTTGGAAAAGAAAATCCTGTAGTTTCTCTTCCAGGAGGCTGAAGAGGAAAAAATGGTTGACTGTGAAAAAATCTATGAGAAGTGGCAGGAAAACCCTATGACAAAACCAAAAATTGAGAAGGTAACTGTAAATGTTTCCGTTGGAAGGTCAGGTGAACCCTTAGAAAAAGCAGCAAAAATAATTGAACAGTTAACAGGCCAAAAACCATGTTACCGGAGAGCAAAAAAGACTATAAAAGATTTTGGAATTAGAAGAGGAGAACCTATTGCATGTGTAGTTACCCTAAGAAAGCAAAGAGCAGTAGAGTTTTTAAGAAAAGCTTTTATTGCTGTTGGAAACAAAATTCCTAAGTCATGTTTTGATAAATATGGAAATTTTTCGTTTGGTATTAAAGAACATATAGAGCTTCCAGGTGTAAAATATGACCCGGAACTTGGAATTATAGGGATGGATGTGTGTGTAACCATGGGTAAGGCTGGGTATAGGGTTAAAGAAAGAAAAAAGTGTAGGTCTAAGGTTGGAGCTAGACATAGGGTTACAGTTGATGAGGCGGTATGCTTTCTTAAAGACATTTTTGGGGTAGAAGTTTTGGAGAGGTGAGGAAGGTTTGGCAAAAATTAAGCCAAAAAAGGAGAGAAAATATGGGAAAGGTAGTCGTCCATGTCGTAGATGCGGCTCTTACGGTCCTGTTGTAAGAATTTTAGGTTTATATCTTTGCCGTCAATGTTTTAGAGAGGTTGCTCCAAAACTTGGGTTTAAAAAATATAATTAAGGGTGGCTGTGGTAAACATGGTTTTAAATGATCCTTTAGCAAACTGTCTTTCAACAATTATGAATAATGAGATGAGAAATAAACGTGAATGTATAGTTGCTCCAGCCTCAAAACTTATAGGAAATGTTTTAAGAGTAATTCAGAGACATGGCTACATAGGTGAATTTGAGTTTATAGATGATGGGAGAGCAGGCAAATTTAGAATTCAGCTTCTTGGAAGAATAAATAGGTGTGGAGTTATAAAGCCTCGGTATTCGGTTAAAGTAAAAGAAATAGAAGAGTTTGAAAAAAGGTATCTTCCAGCTAAAGATATGGGTGTTCTTATACTTTCAACTCCTTATGGGGTTTTGTCTCATAAGGAGGCTGTTCAAAAACATACTGGCGGAAAACTTTTAGCTTACGTATATTAGGTTTGGTGAGTTAGTTTGGCTACTAAAATGCTTGTTGAAGAAAGGGTTGTTCAAATCCCCCCAGAAGTTTCAGTTAAAATTGATGGTAAAGTTTTAACTGTTAAAGGGCCGCTTGGAGAACTTAAAAAAGATTTTTCTCATGCACCAGTCCAAATAGAGTTGGATGGTGATAAGGTTGTTGTTAAAAGTTTTGGTGGTAGAAAAACAGATAAAGCAATAGTTGGCACAATTTCTGCTCATATTAAGAATATGGTTAAAGGTGTAACCAAAGGGTTTACTTACAAACTTAAAAAAGTTTTTTCCCATTTCCCAATAAATGTTAAGGTTGAAGCTGACAAAGTTTTGATTGAAAATTTTATTGGTGAAAGAAGCCCTAGAATAGCAAAAATTGTTGGTAATGTGAAGGTTATTGTTAAAGGTGATGATATAGAGGTTCAAGGCTTAAACCTTGAAGAAGTAAGTCAAACAGCAGCAAATATTGAGCAAGCAACAAAGATAAAGAAAAAGGATCCAAGAGTTTTTCTTGACGGAATTTACATCTATGAAAAAACTGAAGGGATGAGTGGGTGAGCGAAAAAACAAGATCTAGAAAGGCTTTAACTAAAAAAATTAAGAAGTTCCGTAAAAATGTACCTAGGTTTATTAGACAGGAGTCTTGGCGTTATAAGAGGCTTGAAACAGGTTGGAGAAAACCTAAAGGTATAGACAGCAAGATGAGGCTTAAACGTAAAGGTTACCCTGTCTCACCTACAGTAGGCTATAGAACACCTAGAGATATTAGAGGTTTACATCCTTCAGGGCTTACTGAGGTTTTAGTTTATAGAGTTGAAGACCTAAAAGGTCTTAATCCAGAAACTCATGCGGTAAGAATAGCTCATACGGTTGGACTTAGAAAAAGAATAGAGATAGAGGAGGAAGCAAAAAAAGCTGGTTTAAAAATTTTAAATCCATCTAGGAAAACTAAAGCAAAACCTGCAGAGGTAGAGGAAAAAGAAGCAGAAGAAAAGACAGCCTAAAACTGGTGGTTTAAAGATGAGTCTTAAAACCCAAAAAGAAATTGCGGCTAAAATTCTTGGCGTTGGAAAAAACCGTGTTTGGATAGATCCTGAAAGAATCGAGGAAGTTGAGACTGCAATAACAAGAAGAGAGATTGAAAGATTAATTAAGGATGGTGTTATTAAAGCTAAACCTGTTAAAGGTGTTAGTCGTGGTAGAGTAAGAGTAAAACATAAAAAAAGAAAGATGGGTAGGGGGAGAGGTCCTGGAAGCAGAAAAGGAGCAAAATATGCTCGCCTACCAAGAAAAAGAAGATGGATCCAAACCATTAGAGCTATACGAAAAAAGCTTAAAGAACTTGTTGAAACAAAAGCAATAACAACTCAAACTTACCGTCGACTATACCGGTTAGCTAAAGGTGGAGTTTTTAGAAGTAAAGCTCACCTGCTTCAATACATAGAATCAGAAGGACTTTATAGGAGGAAACCTAGATAGTGGCAAAAAATTCAACCTATCATGTACCGTTTAGGAGAAGAAGAGAGGGGAAAACAAACTATTATCGGAGAAGAGAACTATTAAAGTCTGGGAAGATTAGGCTTGTTGTAAGGTGCACCTTATCCCATACTATTGTTCAGTTTGCTAAAGCTGAGTTGGAAGGGGATAGAATACTTGTCTCAGCAACCTCTAAAGAGCTCATAAACAAGTATGGTTGGAAAGCACCAACAGGAAATCTTCCAGCAGCCTATTTAACAGGTTTTCTAGCCGGACTAAAAGCAAAAAAAGCTGGTATTGATGAGGCAATTTTAGATGTTGGAATTAAAAAACCTGTTAGAGGTTCAAGAATATATGCTGGATTGAAAGGTGTACTGGATGCAGGGGTTTTTGTTTCCCATAGTAAGGAGGTTTTACCAGATGAGGATAGAATTAAAGGTAAACATATAGCAAGCTACTGGGAAATCTTAGGAAGTTCGGAGGAGAGGGAGCGTAGATTTTCACAGTATATTAAAAATGGTTTAACACCGGATAAGCTTCCAGAGCATTTTGAGGAGGTTAAACATAACCTGGAAAAAGCTTTTTCCTGAAAAAACTGTTTAGGGGAACATTCAAATACGAAACCCTTATATTCTGTTTTTTGTAAAAGCGATATGCAAAACTTTAAGCTAAAGTATAGAGGGTATATTTACTCCTATTGGAGAACTGTTAAAAATGGCTGCTGAAAAGGAGTGGATTCCAAGAACAAAGCTAGGTAAACTTGTGTTTGAGGGTAAAATAGTCTCTATGGATGAGGTTTTTACTCAGGGTTATCGTATCCAGGAAACTGAAATTGTTGATAGGCTGCTGCCAAACCTCCGTCAAGAAGTTTTAGATATGGGTATTGTTCAAAAGCAGACTGATGCGGGTGAACAGTCTAGGTTTAGAGTTATTGTTGCTGTTGGAAATGAGGATGGATATGTTGGAGTTGGCTCTGGAAAGGCTAAACAAGTAAGAGTTGCAATAGAAAAAGCAGCTATGTACGCAAAATTAAATGTTATACCTGTACTTAGAGGTTGTGGAAGCTGGGAGTGTGGATGTGGAAGACCTCACTCCTTACCCTTTAAAGTTTCAGGTAAATGTGGGAGTGTTAGAATTGAGCTTATACCTGGTCCTAGAGGACTTGGTATTGTAGCAAACAGGGTTGCTTCAACAATCTTAAAGCTTGCTGGTGTTAAAGATTGCTGGTCAAGAAGCTATGGTTCAACAAGCACAACCTCATCACTTGCTTTTGCTGTTTATGATGCTTTAAAAAACACCTATAAAACTGTAACACCTGAAGACTGGGCTAGGTGATAGACCTTATGGCTGAAAATCAGCCTAAATGTCTTGCAGTTGTAAGAATAAGAGGAACTGTAAATGTTAGAAGAGATGTTCAACATACCCTCAAACTTCTACGTTTAAATAAGGTTAACCATGCGACTTTAATTCCATCAACTCCCCAATATTTAGGGATGCTTCAAAAAGCAAAAGACTGTATCACTTGGGGGGAAGTCTCAAAAGAAACAATTCTTAAGCTTCTAAAAAAACGTGGAATGGTTGTTGGCGGGAAAAAATTAACAGATGAATATGTAAAACAGAAAGGCTTTAAGAGTCTTGATGAGGTTGCGGAGAAAATTTACTCTTTGGAGTTAAACCTAAAAGATTTGGATGGGGTTAAACCGGTTTTTAGGCTTCATCCTCCCTCAGGAGGGTTTAAAAAAACCTTAAAACGTGGCTTTTCTGAGGGTGGAGAGTTAGGTTATAGAGGGGAAGAGATAAACAGGCTTATAGAAAAAATGATTTAGGGCTTAAGGGTGTATATTAATGCCTCATAAACTAAGAAAAACAAGGAAGTATCGTGGCTCAAGAACTCATGGTTGGGGTCAGGTTGGTCAGCATAGGAAACATGGGATGAAAGGTGGTAGAGGGAAAGCTGGCAGCCATAAACATAAATGGACTTACATAGTAAAATATGAGCCAGACTATTTTGGTAAAAAAGGTTTTAGATGTCCAACAAGCCGTGGTGAACTTAAAACAATAAATCTTAGTGAACTTGATGAACTGGTAGATGAGCTTGCTAAAAAAAATAAGGTTAAGGTTGAGGAAGGAAAATATGTGGTTGATTTAGCAGAGCTTGGGTATGAGAAGCTTCTTGGTGAAGGTAAAATTACAAAACCTTTGGTTGTTAAAACTAAGTTTTATTCAAGAATAGCTGAAAGAAAAATTCAGGATGTTGGTGGACAACTAGTTAAACTTGAAGCCTAAAAATTTGGAGGTTTCCTTTAAATGGCTGGAAGGGGTATTGAGGCTTTTGCAAGTCTAGCCAGAGGAATACCTGAAATAAAAAAGCCAGTAAAAAGAGTCCACTTAACTGAAAAACTTTTTTGGACAGGGATGGTTGTTGCAATCTACCTGATTATGGCTGAGATTCCTCTTTACGGTGTTGCTGGAGTTCAGGGAGACCCTTTTGCTATGATGAGGGTTATTTTCGCCTCCAGAAGAGGAACCTTGATGGAGCTTGGTATCGGGCCTATTGTAACTGCGGGGCTTGTTCTCCAGCTTCTTGTCGGCTCAAAAATTATTCAGCTTGATATGTCTAAGCCAAGAGACCGGGCGGTTTTTACAGCTGCAAACAAGGTTTTTGCCATAATTATGACTGCGTTTGAGGCTTCTGTCTATGTTTTTGGAGGTATGTATGGACACCTACCTTTAAATATAGCCTTACTTGTTGTTCTTCAACTTTTAGCTGCAGGTGTTGTTGTAATTCTTTTAGATGAGCTTGTTCAGAAAGGTTGGGGTTTAGGTAGTGGAATAAGCCTCTTTATAGCTGCAGGTGTTGCTCAAAGAATCTATTGGGATTGTTTTGCACCGATTCCTGCACAAGACGGATATTTTGTTGGAGCTATTTTGGCTTTATTTCAGTCAGCTATGGATGGTAACGTTATGGGTATGTTTGTTAGACCTATGGGGCTTCCAGACTTAACAGGTTTCATATCAATGATAGCTTTTTTTGCTATCATAGTTTATCTTGAAGGTTTAAGGGTTAACATTCCAATAACCCATGCAAGATTTAGGGGGTTTAGAGGAAGCTATCCAGTAAAATTCTTTTATGTTTCAAACATACCAGTAATCTTAGCTTCAGCGCTTTTTGCAGACGTTTACTTTATGTCAAACATTGTTTCATCAAGACTTCCAAACAGCTTTTTAGCAAAAATTCTAGGTTCTGTTGACATACAAACAGGTAAACCTGTTGGGGGGCTTATCTACTACCTAACAGCCCCTAGAAGTCTTGGAGCTGTTGCTGAGGACCCTATTAGAGCTATAATTTATACGCTTCTTCTTGTAGGGATATGTGTAGCTTTTTCTATAACATGGGTTGAGGTTGGAGGTTTAAGCTCAAGAGATGTTGCTAAACAGCTTATAGACTCCGGGATGCAAATTCCAGGTTTTAGAAGAGCTGAAAAACCTATTAGAGATATTCTTGACAGATATATTCCAGTAGTCACAGTTTTAGGTGGAATTGCTGTTGGACTTATAGCAGCTATAGCAGACTTCTTTAACACTTTTGGTTCTGGTATAGGAATTCTACTAACAACAGGTATTATGTGGCAATATTACCAGTTGCTTATGAAAGAAAGGATTGAGGAAATGTATCCTGGTTTAAGCCGTCTGCTTGGAAGATAAAAAATATTTTTGTATCTTATACCTTATTATAGGAGGTAAAACCAAAATATTCTTCAGACTAATAGTCTTCGGTTGGTTGTTGGAGGGTTAAGGTTGGCTGAAAACATACTGCTTACAATGCCTTACTCAACCTTTTTTATCCTATTTTTAGCTATTTTGCTAGCGCTTACCACAGCTCTTGTTCAACGTAAGTTTGTGGATATTGAAGAAGTAAAAAAGTTTAGGGAGCGGATGAATGAGCTTAGAAGAGAAATGTTTGAAGCAAGAAAAAAAGGTGACAAAAAAACTTTAGCAAAGCTTCAGAAAAGACAGCTTCAACTTATGAGAGAATCTGGTAGAGTGATGAGTCAGCAAACTAAAGTTTCGCTTTTTACAATGTTTCCATTCCTAATTTTATTCTGGATTCTTTACGGTTTTTTTGGAAACACACCAGTAGCTTTTTCACCAATCCCTATACCCTACGGAACAGTTGAAGGAACAAAACTTACGTTTTGGCTTTGGTATTTTCTTGTAGCAATGGCTGTAAACCTACCTATAACAAGACTCTTAAAAACTCAGCTCTACTAACAACACCCTAAACTGATTATGTGAAGAGGGATGTTTTATGGAGGAAGTTAAGCCTCCTAAAAAACTGGTTATAACCATAGGCGGTCTCCATGGAACAGGTAAAACAACTTATGCAAAAGCCTTAGCAAAAACATTTGATTTGGAGCATGTTTCTGCTGGAGGAATTTTTCGTCAAATAGCAAAAGAGAAGGGTTTAACTCTTCAAGATCTAACAAGCTTAGCTAAGAAAGACAAAAAGATAGATGAGTTTGTGGACTCAAAAATTAAAGAGGCGGCTAAAAAAGGCTCTGTTGTTATTGATGGTTTACTTTCAGCTTGGATGGCTAGGGATGAAGCTGACATCAAAATCTATCTATTTGCACCTGACAATGTTAGGTTTAAACGTATAGCCTCAAGAGAAAAAATTTCTTATGAGGAGGCAAAAAAGCTAACCTTGGAAAGAGAAAAAGCTGAGAAGGAAAGATATAAAAAGTTTTATGGTTTAGACATGGATGATTTAACTATTTACGACATAGTCTTTAATACTGACCTTTTACCATTAAACTCAAACATAAAAATTCTTACAAATGTGGTTAAAGAATATATGAAGGCTAAGTGGGGATAAAAATGTCCACACCAGTCTCTGTCTTTGATATAGGTAGAGTTTGTATTAAAAAGGCTGGAAGAGAATCTGGAAAAAAATGTGTTGTAGTAGATACTATAGACAAAAACTTTGTTTTAATCACAGGCCCTAAAACATTAACAGGTGTAAGAAGACGAAGAGTAAACGTAGACCATCTTGAACCTTTAGAGGTTAAAATTAAAATTAAGAGAGGTGCTAGTGACGAAGAGGTTGCTAAAGCATTAACCGAAGCCCTACCAGAAGAATTCCAATTTCCAGCAAAAGAAGAAAAACCAGAAGAGGCTAAAAAGAAGGTAGAAGAAGTTGAAGAAAAACCAGCTAAACCAAGAAGGAGAAGAAAGAAAACCGAAAAAACAGAGAAAAAACCAGTAGAAGGAGGGGAAACTTGAGGGAAACAACACCACCATGGCAAATAAAAAGAGAGCTTCTTGTTAAACAGGAAGCTGAAACAGACCCAAAATATGGTTGTCCCCCAAACCAAAGACCCTTAAATCAACATTTAAAATATGGGTTTATAAACCTAGATAAACCACGAGGCCCCTCAAGTCATGAGGTAACAGCATGGACAAAGAGAATTTTGGAGGCTTCTCATGCTGGTCATGGCGGGACCCTTGAAGCCTAAAAGGGCTGGGGAAATCCTGCTGTGACTGGTGTTCTACCCATAGCCCTAGAGGAATCAACAAAAACCTTACAGGTTGTTTTAGCTGGTGGAAAAGAGTATGTTGGAGTTATGAAGCTTCATGGAGATGTAGGCTATGAAAAAATTGTTGAGGTGTTTAAAGAGTTTACAGGCCGAATATACCAACGTCCACCTTTAAGAGCCTCAGTAAAAAGAAGGATAAGAATAAGAGAAATCTACTACAGCCAGGTTCTTGAAGTTGAAGGTAGAAATGTCCTGTTTAAGATAGGCTGCCAATCCGGAACCTACATTAGAAAAATAATCCATGATATTGGTGAAGTTTTGGGTTGCGGGGCTCATATGGCTGAGCTTAGAAGAATTCGAGCAGGACCCTACACTGAAAACATAAATCTGGTTACGCTTCAAGACCTATCTGATGCAATATTTTATTTAAAAGAAAAAGGTGAAGAGGAACCTTTAAAAAAAGCTGTTATGCCAGTAGAAACATCGGTTGAGCTTCTAGCAAAAGTTTATGTTAAAGATTCAGCTGTAGATGCAATATGTCACGGAGCACATCTTGCAATACCTGGAATAGTAAAGTTAAGCTCAAAAATAAGACCAGATGAGCTTGTAGCAATTTTTACATTAAAAGATGAGCTTATAGCTTTAGGTAAAGCTAAAATGTCAACAGAAGAAATTCTTAAAAAAGACCATGGTATAGCAGTAAAAACAGAACGTGTAATAATGCAGCCTGGAACCTACCCAAAAACATGGTAAACATACGTATCTTCCAGCAAAAAACATATTTTTAGGCTAACCTTATTTCTATTTTTGGCTAAGGAGCCGGAGTCGCCTAGTGGTAGGGCGCGGGCCTGGAGACTTAAAAGGCCTAACAGCCCGTGGGCCGTAAGGCCTGCGTGGGTTCGAATCCCACCTCCGGCG
>CAZAHF010000017.1:0-17192 GCA_964484995.1 uncultured Candidatus Bathyarchaeia archaeon
ACAGCACCTGAAGCAACTAAACCTGTTAAAGCTTCATGTGTTCGCCCCGGACCGTTCATTATAAACAATCCTTTTCCATTAACTTTTTCTCCATATTTTAGGACTCCCTTTATAGGGCTTGTACCACCCTTCAAAATTGCTCCTAGTGATTTTTCTTCTATTGTTGTTATACCGGCTTTTATGTTACCTGGACTGGGGTTTGCCCCCCTTATGTCTACTCCTATAGTCTTTACCCTATTTTCTGTGTTTCTCACAATTTCAAACAACTTTTTCTTTACTTCTTCGTTTACTGTTCTTTTTGCTAGTATATGTTCTGCTCCAATTATTTCTGGGGTTTCACCGAAAATTACTGTTCCACCCTTTTTTATTATCAGGTCCATCGCATATCCTACTGCAGGGTTAGCAGTTAAACCTGATGTAGTATCGGTTAATGCACATTTAACCCCGACGGTTAGACTGCTTACATCAAATTCCTCTTTCTTAACCTCCGAAATCTGTCGAACCATCTTAGTTGCTATTTTAACACCTTTCGCTACAGCTGCTGTAACTCCTCCCTCATCAAGAGCTATTACAAAATCTACAGGTTTTCCTGAGGAAGCTATATCCTCAGCTAACCTATCAGCGGATATTTGTTCACATCCTAAACCAACAACAATAACAGCTCCAACATTTGGGTTTTTACCCAGCCCAACTAAGACTCTATACGTCTGTTCCTTATCTTCCCCAAGCTGAGCACAACCCTGATTATGTAACGCAACTACAGCTCCATTTACTTGAGATGCAATTTTATTAGCGATATTGTTAGCGCATCCTGTTGAAGGTAATATTAGTGTATGATTTCTTACACCTACAGATCCGTCTGGTCTTTTGTATCCTAAGAACCTAATTTCTATTCTCCCCCTTTAACACGTGTGCTTTCCACATTATGAATGTGGACATGCTCTCCTTCCTCAATGTTGTTTTTTGCAACACCGATACATTCTCCATACTTTACTACTTCTTCACCTTTACCTATTTTTTTCAGAGCAAACTTATGGCCAAACGGTATATCCTGCTTTACAAGAACTTCAACGGTTTTCTCACCTATTTTAACAAGAACCTTTGAGTTAGCTTTTATGTCGTCGATGGCTGTTGCAACATTATCTTTTGGGTTTATAACAAGAGCTTTTACCTTTAACATTGAATAACCCACCGTTAACAGTGATTTAATATTTAAGATTACCTAACTAAAAAATAAAAAAGGTATGGTTTTAGGTTTAAAAAAGTCCTAATCTTTTCGCTACTAGAGTTGCATTAAATGCTAGAATAACAATGAAGGTTATCACTATTAAAATCTTGACTATAGTCCGTGCAGCTATTCTTTTGTCTGGCTGTTTAAACGCCCAATAGCATGCAGCAAGACCTGTTGGAATCAAAGCTAGATTAATAAAGATACCTGCAAGAATTATGAGAAACGCTGGAGCTTTTATTGCAACTATTTCAGCAATAGCCCAGATTGAGTAGATGAAGAGAAAACCGAAAACCGTTTTTGTAGCAGCATCTCTTTCATATCGTATAAAACCAGCTCTTTGAATAAAGTTAATTAGAACACGGCTAAAGCCAAGGCTGAAGCTATACCATGTAGAGAACAACACAAAGAAGGCTCCTATAAGGAACCACCATAATGCCACTGGACCATATACCTCAGTAAACATTTTTGCTAAATGTATGGCTACTCCCATCCCCTTTGGTACAACTCCAATTCTGTGTAGTACAGCAGCTCCCAACAGGTAGAATGCTACAGTACAAACTAAAGATATAATGGTCGATAGAAAAACATCCCACCACATCACTCGAATCCATCCTCTTGCCCTTTCAGCCCACTCAGGAGACTCCTCTCTGGGTCCTGTGCTATTGGCATAACCTGCTTCTACACACCAGTAAGGATACTGCATTAATTCGTTACCTCCAACACCAGTCATCCCAAACATTGAAAATGCTGTAAACCATGCACCTGCAGGTATAGCAAACGTTAAACCTGACGCGATATCTTCAGCTGATATTGCATAGGGTGTTCCTACAGTAAAGAAAACACCTATAACTGTTGTAAACACGAAGATTGCTACAATTCCTATTATTATACTCTTAATTCTGTCATAGTATCTTGAATAGTAAAAGATGGCTAAAGTTATCAGGGTTATTACTATCCCCCAAAGTACAGGATCTGTTCCTGTAAAGGCTCCAATACAGCTACCCATAGAGCCTGCCATTCCACCAGCCCAGACAAATGCACTTGTGATTCCAAAAATCATATAAAGCCATGAAATCCAACTGTTCCCCAGAAATTTTGGTCCAGGTATTGTGTCATTCATAGCCTCTATGGATGTTTTTCCAGTTGCAATAGCTGTTCTTCCAAATTCAACTTGGATAAACATCTTTATAACACAGCTTATCAGGATCGCCCAAAGCATTACAAAACCTATTTGTGCACCTAAGATTGTTGTTGTTATAAGTTCACCTGAACCTACAACAGATGCTGTAAGAACAAGTCCTGGGCCGAGTTCTTTTAAAATTCCTGTAGCGGTAGTTGGCGGGTCCCTGATTTCGTATGAAACAGCCATGATGTCTGTCCATTTTTTTGATTCGGATTCTTTGCCCGCCATTTCTCACCGAAAAAAATTAACTAATTTCAAGTTTATATAACTTTTCGTTCTATAGAACTCTCAATTTCCGCTAATTTCATATATATCTTATAAAAGAATGATTAATAATTTGCAACCATAAAAAATACAAGTGTTGGGTGGAGGTTATGGCTAAAAGAAAGAAGATAGAACCTTTTGGTTTGAGGGGTTGTGGTGGTCTTTCAACACCTTTTCTTACAAAAGATGGAAAGATTAACGTAGAGGAGACGAGAAGGTATATAGACTGGTTGGTAGAACATGAGTGTCATACTCTTGTTCCAGGTAGTACTGGTGTTGGTTGTACTTTAGACCAAATGAGAATCCTATGGGAAACAGCTATAGATGCTGCTAAAAACAGAATTACAATATTACCTTATGTTGGCCCACATTCTTGGTCTATAGAGGAATTTGTAAACGAAATCAAAATAGCTGAAGAAGCTGGGGCAAAAGCCCTATATTTTGGTCCAGAACCTGCAATACGGCAGGTAATGCCGCCGCCTACAAGAATATATCCTAAGGGTATAGGCCGTTGGAATGAAGAAATTGAAAAAGCATTTTATGAGCAGATTAAAGCCGGAATGGAAGCTACAGATAAACCAGTATTACTTTATCAGCATGCAAGCCATGACGATTTAACACCTGTTATGCCTGTGTCTTTCCTAGTAAAAATGGCTAATGAATTTGAACAATTTGCTGCATTAAAAACCAACTATTTTGACCATCTTCTGTTTGAAGTTGAAGCGTTAAAGCCTTTTGATATAGCGATAGTTAAAGGTTTTTATGAACATGAGTATCTTGCAGCGCTTCAAATGGGTTGTGTAGGGTTTATATCTGTTCTTGGTGCTCAGCTACCTGGACATATAGCCGGTATTTATAATGCATATGTCGCTGGGGATTATGAAAAAGCGTTAAACATAATTCGAGATTTAATGCCTATTGAAGAAATTTATAAGGGCTCTGAATTTGTAAATCCTGGTTATGCTGTTACACATTCACCTCTTTACTGGGGGTTTAAACATTACCTGCTTGAGGCTTCAAGGTTTTGAGGTGGGTAAACTAAAACAGGCTTTACCTTTACCTGAAGATATTAAAAGAAAAATTGATAAATGGCTAAAAGAAAGAGGTTTATACAAAAAGTTTACCTACAACAAATATTAGCCTACTTTTCTCTCCTAAAATTTTTTATATCCTAAAAATGCTTCGCAAAAAGGTAAGGTTTTAGCTGAAATTATATAGGATAAAATATGCTGTTAGCTCAGAAAACTTATAATCAACAGAAATTTGTGACTGTGTATAAATAGTAGTTTTTAATTTTTTGTGGCGCCGCCGGACGGACTCGAACCGTCGACCAACGGGTTAACAGCTTCAGCCTCGCATATGCGAGTCCGCTGCTCCACCACGCTGAGCTTTCACCTTTAGGGGGAGCTTCTTTCTCCACCCCTACGGCGGCTCCCTACGGCGGCCTCAAAAGAATAGATGATTATTCCCAACTTTTATTTTTTTATGTTGCTAAAAGAACAATTGTTGTACTATTATTAGGGAGGATAGATAGACAGATGACTCTTTATATTTCAAATTTTGAGGTTCAATCTGTTCTAGGTATGGATGAGGCTATAAAGGTTGTTGAGGATGGTTTTAAGGAATTTTGTTTAGGTAGGGTTCAGATGCCTCAAAGAGTTGCTTTAAACATATTTAAGGTGGAGGGTTGGGTTGGGGTTATGCCAGTATACATGGAGAAAACAGGTGTTTTAACAGTAAAAATAGTTTCAGCATACCCGAAAAACATTAATCTAGGTTTCCCAACTATTGTGGGGCTTCTCGTCTATCTAGATTCTAAAACAGGTTTTCCATTAGCGATTATAGAGGCTGAACATTTAACAGCGGTTAGAACTGGTGCTGCTAGTGGTGTTGCAACAAAATATTTAGCCAAAAAAACAATTGAAAACGTTGGGATTCTTGGAAGTGGAAGTCAAGCAAAAACCCAGTTAGAGGCTTTATGTAGGGTTAGAGAAATTAGGTTGGTGAAGGTTTACAGTCCAAATTCTCAGCATAGAAACAGTTTTGCTAAGGAGATGAGTAAAAATCTTGGGTTAGAGGTTGTTCCAGTCGAAAATCCTAAGTTTGCTGTAAAAAACTCGGATATAGTGGTTACAGCAACAAACTCAAAAAAACCAGTTTTAAATGGAAGGTGGTTAGAGGAAGGGGTTCACTTAAACGCTATTGGTGCACATACACCAACTACAAGAGAGCTTGACGACTTAACAATAAAAAAGTCAAAAATAGTTGTTGACTCTAAAGAGTCAGCCTTAAAAGAGGCAGGCGACCTAGTTATTCCCTTAAATAAAAAAGTTATCTCAAGAAGGAAGATATATGCTGAGCTTGGAGAAATAGTTCTTGGGAGAAAAAAGGGTAGAGTTTCCGAGAATGAAATAACTCTTTTTAAGAGTGTTGGTTTAGCTTTTCAGGATGCTGTGGTAGCCCAAATAGTTTATGAAAAAGCAAAAAAACTTGGGTTGGGGGTTGAAATAAAACCAAAAGCATATCCTTAATGGATTTTTTAGGCTAACAATAGCTTGAAATACTATTATTTTGGTATGATTAATGCAAGAAAACATATTTTTTAGTTGGTGATATTTTTTTGGCTGAGTCTGAATCTGAACAATCAAGTCTTCCTTTTGAAACCAAATATTGGACAACAAAAAAATATTTAGACTTTTACAGGAAGTCAATTGAGGATATTGAGAGTTTCTGGGATAAAGAGGCAAGAAAGCTTGAATGGTTTAAAACTTGGAATAAGGTCTTAGAAGCGGATCCACCGTTCTATAGGTGGTTTGTTGGAGGTTTAATTAATGCCTCCTATACATGTGTTGATGTTCACATGAAAACTTGGCGTAGAAATAAGGTTGCGCTTTACTGGGAAAGTGAGGATGGAACAAGCAGAACTTTAAGCTATGCTGAACTTTATAGGGATGTTAACCGGTTTGCTTCTATTCTAAAAAAGCTTGGTGTAGGAAAAGGGGATAGAGTTGCACTTTATCTTCCTATGATTCCTGAGCTTCCAATTTTTATGTTAGCATGTGCAAGAATAGGTGCTCCTCACACAGTTATCTTTTCAGGTTTTAGTGCTGGTGCTTTGGCTGAAAGAGTTAACAATCTTCAAGCAAAAATTATAGTCACAGCTGACGGGGGTTATCGGAGAGGACGTATAATTCCATTAAAGAAAACTGTTGATGAAGTTGTAGATAACATGAAGTCTGTTAAAAAAGTTGTTGTTGTAAAAAGAACAGGTGAAAAAATCCCTATAGTTAAAGAGAGAGACTTATGGCTACATGAACTTTTGGAGGATGCTGAAGCCTATGTTAAACCAGAACCTGTTGAGGCCACTCATCCACTCTATGTTTTGTACACCTCAGGAACGACAGGTAAACCTAAGGGTATAGTTCACAGTACTGGAGGATACATGGTTTTTAACCATTCTATGTATAAGTGGGTTTTTAACATAGGGGAAGACTGTGTGTATTGGTGTACAGCTGATGTTGGATGGGTTACGGGTCACAGCTCCATAGTTTATGCTCCTTTTAGTCATGGAGTAACAATTGTGGTTTATGAGGGTGCTCCAGATTATCCGACACCGGATCGTTGGTGGTCTATAATTGAAAAATATAAGGTTACAGTCTTCTATACTTCACCAACAGCCATAAGAATGTTTATGAAGTACGGGGAAGAATGGCTTAGAAAACATGATCTTTCAAGCTTAAAAATTCTTGGTAGTGTTGGTGAGCCTATAAACCCTGAAGCTTGGTTGTGGTATTTTGAAAAAATTGGTGGGGGGAGATGTCCAATAGTTGATACCTGGTGGCAGACTGAAACTGGCGGAATTATGATTTCTCCAGCTCCAGGAATAGAGCTTGTTCCGCTTAAACCAGGTTCAGCAACATATCCTCTACTTGGAATTGATGCTGATGTGGTTGATGAAGAAGGAAAACCAACACCACCTGGAGTTAGAGGTTATCTTGTGATAAGAAAACCTTGGCCTGGTATGCTTATGACAATTTATGGTGACCCTGAAAGATACAAGAAAACCTATTGGTCTAGGTTTTCAGGCTTATACTTTGCTGGAGATTATGCAATAAAAGATAAGGATGGATACTTTTGGATTCTTGGTAGAGCTGATGAGGTTTTAAAGATAGCAGGCCATAGAATTGGAACAGCTGAAATTGAAGGTGCTATTGTTTCATATCCTGCTGTAGCTGAAGCTGCTGTTATAGGTAAGCCGGATCCGGTTAAAGGTGAAAGTATAACAGTTTTTGTTATCCTAAAAGAAGGCTTTACCCCTCCAGATGATTTAGCTAAGGAGATTAAAGGTCATGTTCGTAAGGTTATAGGGCCTGTAGCCACACCGGACGAGATATACTTTGTAAAAAGTTTACCTAAAACTAGAAGTGGAAAAATTATGAGAAGGGTTCTTAAAGCTGTAGCCTTAAACATGCCTCTAGGTGATTTAAGTACACTTGAAGATGAGGCTTCTGTTGAGGAAGTTAAAAAAGCTTATGAGGAGCTTAAGAAAGGATGGAAAACCGAAAGCTAAAGCTTCTAAATTCTCTCAAGTTTTCCTTCTCTTAGTAGGTTTATGGCTTCCTGGCTTGTTTTTATGTTTTCTGGGATTTTATAGATTTTAATCAAATTCCCTTTTAGGACACTATAAGAGCCTTCCCCAATTTTTCTTGCTAAAACAATCTCAACCTTTTTTTTTTCAACCAAAAACTTAGCAACAGCTACTCCTCTATGTTTTTCAGAGTCTAGAAAAGGATTTTTCTCTACTGTAAAGGACCTAATTTTTTCTTTTGATATTTCCACTAAAAGAAATAGCGGAGTTTTTCCGAAATGCTCGGTGATTGGTGAGTCTAAACCTTTATCCTCCTCTACTGGGAGAGCAATAATATAAACATCTTTTCTTGTAGGTTCCACATGAATTATTAAAGCTTCAGCTTCCCCTATTTCACGTTTAATTTTACTCTCTATTTCTTCAAAACTATCTAAACGACCAAGTTATAAATGACATTTCAAAAATTTTATGTCCAATACTTAGACTTGTAAACGCAATCTCAAACACAGACCTAGTTGATGTTTTAGAAAGAGCATTACAAGAGCCAAGCTTGGATAAAGCCCCTACTAAACCCTCCCAAATTTGGTTTACTTGGGCTTTTGTCGGCTTTAAGAGATGAGGAGGTTCAAAAAGGGTTAGGGATACTGGTTGAACTGCTTAAAGCTCTAGGTAAGGCTTCCAAGACAATATAACATAAAAAATAAACTTTCTTCTTTTTTAGCTGGTTTTGATGCGGCCGCCGGGATTTGAACCCGGGTTAGAGGCTTGGAAGGCCCCTGTCCTAGACCAGTCTAGACCACGGCCGCATCTAAGTTTAGGTTAAAATTATGCGTCTATAAACCTTTTTAGGGTTTACATTTTTAGCTTATAGTTTAAACTTAGTTTTTCCATTAGACTGTTTAAATTTTCTTCGATTTTTAGGTTAAATCTTCTAAGGTCTGAGTATAGTTTTAAAATTTCCTCAAACATTGTTACTAGTTCTTTGGGAGTTTTTTCTGCTTTTCTCCATGCCTCTTCAACATCCGGCTTATAAATTTCAGCTGTTGTCCCCATTTCCTCAAGTATCTCATCACCCTTAAAGGCGGAAACGCTACTTTCACCATCCCAGTCTTTCGCTCTTTCAGGGTTATACTGTTTATCAAATGTTGTTGCAGCTGAAAGCCATCTACCGTTAAGGTAGACTTCTGTGAAGGTTGTTATTACTTGAGGTGGATAAAATGATAGGAAGAAGTCTGCTATTTTTCCAGTGGGAACTGCTCTTAGGTAGAGTTCAAATTTTATTTTTTGATGTTTATATCTTGCAGGTATGTTTAAACATCTTAAAAGCGCTATTTGAAGAGTAGCCTTATTATAGCATGTTCCATATTCACAGTCTAAAACCTCCTCTGCAGCTAACAGTTTTTGTGGGAAAGGATACCACTTTATTGAGTCTCTAACAAAATAAAAAATGTTTATAGCAGCTTCTTTCGGAGTTTTAGCATTACAGCTAAGCTTTTTTGCTGTTTCAATAATTCTTGGGTGGTCTGGGTTGCAAAGTTTGGTTGGTTTAAGATAAACTTCCAGCTTAGGGTCTGATGGAGGCTGCCAAGCTGTTTGAATAGGCATCTTTTAACACCAGGTCAGCTAGAAATTTAATTATACTCAGCTTAAAGTTTAAAATTTTCTTTCAACAACAAATTTTGCTAAATTTTCTAAAGATTTTCTTGCTTGGTTTTGAGGTAGGCTCTCTAACTGTTTTAAAGCTTTTTCCGTATACTTCTTAGCTTTTTCTATTGCATAGGTTATTGAGCCTAACTCTTCAATAACTTTTTTTGCCTCTAAAATATTTTTTTGAGTTGAGTTTCCCCTCATAGCATCCAGAATTATTTTTTTCTGTTGTTGATTTGCTTTTTTAAGAGCAAAAATAATTGGCAGAGTTTTTTTTCCTTCACGAAGGTCACTTCCAACAGGTTTTCCAAGGGTTTTCTCATCAGCCTCTAAACCAAGCACATCATCAACAATTTGAAACGCTATACCTGAAAACTCAGCGTAGTCTCCAAGCCTTTTAATCTGCCATTCTAAACCTCCACCAATTAAACCTCCAACCATAGCTGCGGTTTTAAACAGACAGGAGGTTTTCTTTTTAACCATTTCTATATATTCTTCCTCCGAAACATCTTCAGTTTTTGAAAAACTCATATCCATTGTTTGCCCTTCACAGATTGTGATTGCAGCTTTAGAAATTAGACTTGTTACCTTTACAATTTTTTCTGGTGGAACATTTTTTTGGGTTAACTCTTCAGCTATTGTCTCGTAAACTTTTGCAAAAAGCATGTCTCCTGCCATTATGGCTACTGGCAAACCCCATTTAACATGAACAGCAGGAACACCTCTTCTTACAGGGTCTTCATCCATAATATCGTCATGGATTAATGTGAATGTGTGAAGTATTTCTATTGCTGCTGCTGCAGGTAAAGCTTTAATAGCTTCTCCACCCACAACCTCACAAGATTTTATGGTTAGGTAGGGTCTAAGCATCTTTCCTCCAGCTTTAATAAGGTAAGCTGAAGCTTCATAAAGTGTCTCAGGCTTTTTTATGCTTAAAACTCTTTCAAGAAAACTTTTAACCTTCTCAGATGTTTCCTTTAACTCTTTATTCAAGTGTTGGTCTAAACTTGAAACCATACTCTATTATCCCTTCTTTCCCATCTTCTCTTACCTTCCTAAAGGTTAATTCAACAGGCATACCTATTTTAACTTCCTCCGGACTACAATCAACAATTTGAGATAAAACGTTTACTCCTTCCTCAAGTCTAACTACAGCAACTATGTAAGGAACATTTTTTTCATAGCCTAGTGGAGGGTTACGTCTAATAACAGTAAAGGTTTCAATCTTTCCTTTTTCACTAAGCTTATACTCCTCAAGTTTTTTCGAACCACAAACCCTACAAACAAGTCTACGTGGAAAATAAATTTTTCCACATTTTAAACATCTGCTTCCAATAAGCCTATACCTATACTTTATCTCACGCCAATATCTTGGTGCACTTAACATACCCATCAAAGACACCCTAAAATGTTAACAGCAGCAAGATTCCCTATTCCAGTTAGAGTGTGGGTTAAACCAATTTTAGCATCCTTAACCTGGTTTTTTCCAGCTTCACCTCTAAGCTGCCAAACAGCCTCAACCAACTGGTAAACTCCAGTTGCCCCGATAGGGTGACCTCTACCTTTTGATCCACCCATAGTATTTATTGGAATTTTTTCTTCAACTATAAAAGTTGTTCCCCGTCCTTTTTCAGCAAAACCAAGATCTTCGATTGAAATTACACCCATAATGGTTGAATTATCATGGGTTTCAATAAAGTCCACCTTATCTATTGAGATTTTTGCTTCTTGAAATGCTTTTTTAGCAGCTTCAACTGTTGCGTTAAAGGTTAGACTATCAATTCTTTCAGGTAAATAGAATTTGTCTGTTGCTGAAGCTGAACCTAAAACTTCAACAACAGGTTTATCTGTAATCTTTTTTGCCTCTTCTAGAGGACATAGTATTAAGGCGGCTGAACCATCAGCTATAGTTGTGTATTCTAAAAGTCTTAAAGGATCTGCAAGAATAGGTGACTTAAGAACATCCTCAACACTTAAAGGATTTTTAAACTGTGCATAAGGATTGTTTAAAGCGTTTTTATGAGCTTTAACGGTAAACATAGCTACATCCTCATGTTTTATCCTAAACCTTTCCATGTAAAGCCTTAAAACTAAAGCATGAAGACCGGCTTGAGTTATCCCTGTAAAAGCAACATAGTCTTGGTCTTCACAGGCCATTAAGGCTTTAGCAACCTCTTCAGGTGTAGAGTCAGACATTTTTTCAACACCAACAACTAAAACATAGTTAGCCCAGCCTAACTTAACAGCTTTATAGGCTTCATGAAAAGCTAAACTCCCAGAAGAATCTGCAGCCTCTATAGAAATAGAGGGTGTTCCATTAAAACCTAAACTGTCAACAATAAATGAGCCTAAGTTTCCCTGAGATTGAAGAATTTGAGAATAGGCGTTACCAACATAAACAAAATCAACTCTCTCTACTCCAGCATCATCTAAAGCTTTAGTTGCTGATTCAACAGCAAGATCTTTTAGTGATTTATCCCAGAGTTCCCCAACCTTTGTACATCCAACACCTACAACAGCAACCCTACGCACAAGACTAGCCCTCTAAAAACGCTAGAAAACTATTTTTCCTCTATGCTTCACATATTGAGCATAGTCTATGTATTTTTTACGTCCAAGCAGATGAGATACAAACGGTATTGGGTTTCCCCTATAAGGACTGTTTTGAACAACTATACTAAAAGCATCACTTCCACTTCCAGACCCATAAGAAGCAAGCAAAATTCTTTGGCCTGGTTTTGCAACATCTAAAACCGCTACAAGCCCAAGTAAAGCGCTTCCAGCGTAAGCATTACCAAGAGATGGAATTAGTAATCCAGGTTCAAGCTGTTTTCTTGTAAAACCAAGCATTAACCCAGCTCTCAAAGGAAATTTAAGGTTTGGCTGATGAAAAACAACATAGTCAAAGTCTTCAGGTTTATAGCCTAACTCAGTCATAAGGTTTTTTGTTGCATTTATAACATGACGGAAGTAGGCTGGTTCACCTGTAAATCTTCTAGCATGAGATGGGTAGGGTCTTTCAGCTCTTCTCCAAAAATCAGGTGTATCCGTAACATAGGAGGTTGAAGCTTCAAAATAAGCTATAGTTTCATCTGTTTTAGGTCCAACCAGGAAGGCTGCTCCACCACACCCAACAGTATACTCAAGCTCATCTGAAGGTGCTGCCTGACCTGTATCAACACCTATAGCCAAACCATATTTAATCATCCCAGATGCAATAAGCCCAATACATGTTTGAAGAGCTTCTGTTCCACCTTTACATGCAAACTCAAAATCTGCTGCTGTAATATTGGGTGAAGCTCCAATAGCCTCAGCAACAATTGTTCCTGAAGATTTTACTGCATAAGGTTTTGACTCTGAACCAACATAAATTGCACCTATTTCCTTGGGGTCTATTTTAGCTCTTTTTAAGGCGTATCTTGCAGCTTCAACAGCCATGGTTACACAGTCTTCATCCATAGCTGCAACAGCAACTTCCTCTGTTTGAAGAGGCTCCCCGTCTCTACCCCATATTCTTGCAATCTCCGATGTTTTAACTCGGTAGATGGGGATGTATCCCCCGTAACTTACAATTCCAACCAGCCTTCCTGGTTTCAATCATCTACCCCTTCTAAATTTAAACTTAACTAGAAATATTTTTAGCTTCACCCAGTAGGTATTAAGCCTAGCCAAATAATTCAAGCCTTCATGTATATAAAACCATTGCTTAAACTTTTTAGATTACTCCTGTTATCTTAGCCAAATTTTTTGCAGCTTCTTTTGTTAAACCTTTTTCACCAAGAATTGTGTATCTTTCAGGTCTAATTTTATGGGCTATCGTTAATGCTTCAACCACATGGTCTGAGGTTATGTTTAATTCTTCAGCTGTTGTTGGTGCACCTATTTTTCTAAGAACGCTTTTAATCTTTTTCCAGTTTAACCTATGAAGATAAGCCATCATTATGGTTCCTAATCCGCATCTTTCACCATGCAACCCATGGTTTGGAGCTATTATCTCTAAGGCGTGGCTAAAAAGATGTTCTGAACCACTACATGGTCTTGAGCTTCCAGCAATACTCATAGCAACCCCACAACTAATTAATGCTTCAACAACTATTCTTATTCCTTCAACAGAACCTTCACGGATAAGGTTTACATTTTTAGCCACAAGCTTCGCACTCATCAAGGCTAGGTTTGCAGCATAATCTCCATAATACTCGTTTTTTAGATTGTGGGCTAAAAGCCAGTCACGAGTGGCTGTAAATTTTGCTAAAATATCTCCACAACCACTTGCGGTTAAACGGAAAGGAGAATTTGCTATTATTTGGATATCTGCTATTATTGCTGCTGGTGCTTGAGCTTTAACCGAGATTGGGGTGCCAAGATTTTTTAGTGATGCCTGAGGACTTGAAATTCCATCATGAGATGCTGATGTTGGAACACTAACAAATGGAATTTTAGCTTTTGCCGAAACATATTTTGCTAAATCTATAATCCTTCCACCACCAACACCAAAAACAACACTAGAACCTGCCTCTAAAACCTTTTTCTCAACCTTAGTTATCAAATTATCTGTAACTTCACCAACAGTCTGATTTTCAACTTCAAAACCTGAATCTTTTAAAGCATCTATAACCGTTTTACCAGCAATCCTATAGGTTTTTGGACCTGTAACCACTAAGGCTTTAGATGGAAAACCCATTTTTTTACATATCCTACCAACATTTTCTAGAATGTTAACTCCAACAACAACTTTCCGAGGCAGCTCCATAACATGAATTGAATCCAAAACTTTCACCAAATTTTAAACACTTTTTTTAACTCCATTCACAATTTCTCTAATCTTTTTTCTAACAGAGCCAGGCTCCTCAACAATTGTTCCTGTTACTATTATATTTGCTCCTGCTTTCACAGCTTTTGCAGCAGTTTTACCGTCTCTTATCCCACCACCAACAATCAAAACAACATCCACTTCTTTTCTAACAGTTGAAATTGTTTCTGGTGGGATAGGTTTTTCAGCACCAGAGCCAGCTTCAAGATAAACAAATCTCATCCCAAGATATTGAGCAGCAAGAGCATAACGAGCTGCAAGCTCAGCTTTTTCATAGGGTATTGGTCTAGCATAACCAACAAAACCAGCTGTTCCACCAGAACCCATAATAATATAGCCTAAAGGGATAGGTTCAACACCATACCTTTTAACAATAGAAGAGGCTAATGCTTGAACATCTATAAAGAAGTATGGGTTTGAAGAGTTTAGTAAAGACATAAAAAATATGGCATCGGCAAATCTAGTAACACCGGTAAGGTTTCCCGGGAAAAGAATCAGCGGAATATTGATAGACTTCTTAACCTGCTCAGCAACAATTTCTGTGTGGCTTGTAGAACCAAGGGTTGAACCTCCAACCATAATAGCTCCTGTTCCGGCTTTTTCAGCTTCAACACAAATTTTTTTAGCGTTTTCAGGGCTTGTTTTCTCAGGGTCTATAAGGGTTAGGTGTACAGCACCCTCATCCAAAATTTTTTTTCTAAGATATTTTTCAACTCTACCTATAACAAGATTTTTCATTTTAATCTCCTAACAAAGCTTTTGCAATACGTAAAGCAAAATATGGGTGTTTAAGCAGCTTTATAGCAACTCTTTTTATGTCTATTCCACTGGCTAAATCTACAACATCTGCTCCACTTAAAACATCAGCCAACCTGTTTAACTCCTCATCCGTAAGTTTCTCTATAACTTTTAAAGCTTTTAAGCTGTCTTTAATCCTACCAGTCCAATAAGTATACCTTTTAGGATAGTCTTCTAAGCTTTCTATTTCACCATTTAAAAATTCTCCTACAACCTGCCCAGCAACTTTTCCAGCAACAACAGAAGAGTGGATTCCTCCACCGGTTAAAGGTATAACCTGTCCAGCTGCATCTCCACAAACCATAACATTTTCTTCAACAATTTTTTCTATTTGACCGCTAACAGGAACTGGTGCTGCTTGAACTTCAACAATTTTTGCATTTCTAAATTTTTCAGGGTGGTTAGCTATAAACTTATCAAGATACGGTTTTGCTGGGGCTCCACGAACACCTATCCCAACATTACCCGTGGTTTCTGTTTTAGGGAAAACCCAAACATAACCTAAAGGTGCAACTTCCCTTCCAAGATAACATTCAAGTGCATGAGGGTCCTCAAATCTACAGTTAACCATTCGATACTGGATACAGGAAATAAGCCTATAGTTTTCTCTTTTAAAAAATTTTTTTGCAACAACAGAGTTTACTCCATCACAACCCAAAACAATTTTTGTTTTAACCTCTAAAATTTTTCCAAACTTTCTTACCTTAACAATGTATTCTTTATCCTCTTTAAGAACATCTAAAACTTCACTGTTAACCCAAAAATCAACATTGTTTTTAGCAGCTTGATAGGCTAATTCCCTAAGAAAAACTGGTTTTTCAAGAATATAGCCTTGACCAAGCTCCTCAGAAAAAATTTCTACACGTTTCTTCTCGTCCGGAGCATAAATAAAGGCTCCTTTAATGTTGTTACAGATAAACTTTGAGGATGGATAAATTTCCGCATCAACAAGTGTTCTTGTAGAAACAGCCTCTCCACAAGCTTTCACACCCAACATACGTTCCTTCTCAACCAGAAGAACCTTAACGTTTTTTTCGCCAGCTTTCCTTGCAGCCATTAAGCCAGCAGGTCCTGCACCAACAACAACTAAGTCATAGGTTTCCATTTTTTTCTATTTTCCCCTAAAATCTTACTGTTAAACAAATATTTTCATCAGTCAACCATAAATATCTGTTTATCGTTTAGTGGAGGCTAGAAACCTTTAATTTGATGGTTTACCGTATACTTTTTATTAGCCAAAAGCTAACCTAGAATAATTGGTGGTGTTTGTTTCTGACAAAAACAGCTTTAAACCATGAGGCTAAACATAGTTTAGCTTCAACTCAAGAGGATGGTAAAATACTTAAGAAAACCCTAAGTCTCTGCCCTGAATGTTTAAGGCTCCTGCCTGCGGAAGTATATGTTAAAGATGGTAAGGTTTGGATTAGTAAAACCTGTCCGGAGCATGGGGAATATACAGACCTTTACTGGGCTTCCTATGAGATGTATAAGAAGGCTGAAAGGTTTGCTGTTACTTGGAGAGGTGTTTCAAACCCAAATATTGAGAAGGATAATCCCTCATGCCCCCATGATTGTGGGCTGTGTAGTCTTCACTTAAGCCATACTGCTTTAGCTAACATAGTTGTAACTAACCGTTGTGATTTGGCTTGCTGGTATTGTTTCTTTTTTGCTGAAAAAGCTGGCTATGTTTATGAGCCTACCCTTGAACAGATTAGGTTTATGGTTAGGACGTTAAGAAACGAAAAACCAGTTCCATGTAATGCTGTTCAGTTAACTGGTGGAGAACCTTGTCTTAGAGATGACCTAGTAGACATTATTAGGGTTTGTAAAGAGGAGGGAATAGACCATGTTCAGCTTAATACTGATGGGATTAGGTTAGCTTTAGACCCCGAGTTAGCGTTAAAAGTTAGGAAAGCTGGAGTTAACACTATCTATCTAAGCTTTGATGGTGTTACACCCAAAACAAACCCAAAAAACCATAGGGAAATCCCAAAAATTTTGGAGAATTGTAGGAAGGCTAATGTAGGAATTGTTCTTGTTCCAACAATCATAAAAACTGTGAATGACCATGAGGTGGGGGCTATCCTAAAATTTGGTTTTGAAAATATAGATGTAGTTAGAGGTGTAAACTATCAGCCTGTATCTCTAGTTGGAAGGATAAGTAAAGCTGAAGTTGAACGTTTTAGGATAACTATACCTGAAGTTATTATGAGGATAGAAGAACAAACTAACGGTGAAATTTCAAGAGAAGATTTTTATCCTGTTCCAACAGTTATCCCTATAACCCAGTTTGTTGAAGCTTTTACAGGAAAACCAAAGTATGCTTTATCAACCCACTTTGCCTGCGGAATGGCTACTTACGTGTTTAAGGTTGATGGTAAGCTTATCCCTATTACAAGGTTTGTTGATGTTGAGGGTCTTCTTGAATATTTAAAGGAGAAGGCTGAAGAGATTAAGGCAGGTAAAAATAAATATCTTGTCCTACTTAAAACAATGTTTAAGCTTAGAAGTTTTGTTGATAAAGAAAAACAGCCTAAAGGACTTAATCTTCCAAGACTGCTTTTTGAAATCTTCATCCGACATAACTATGAAGCATTAGGAAAGTTTCATCATAAATCGCTTTTTATAGGTATGATGCATTTTCAAGACTTATACAACTGGGATATTGAAA